>CALWTT010000103.1 GCA_944384545.1 uncultured Clostridia bacterium
AGCGACAAGACTCCCTGCTCCGGAACCACGGCCCGGACCCACGGGAATTCCGTGCCGTTTGGCATACGCCACAAAATCCTGCACAATCAGAAAATAGGCATTGTAACCCATCCGGTCAATCACCGAAAGCTCATAGGAAAGACGCTCTTCGTACTGCGCGCGCGGCGCAGCGGAAAAATCGATATAGCCGCGCGCAACACGTTGGCGGAATCCGCTTCCCGAAAGAGAGGCAAGGCGCGCACCATGCGTCTCGCCTTCAGGCAAGGCATACGTAGGAAGATAGGTCTGCCCGAAAACAAATTCGTAATTGCACAAATCTGCAATGCGGACCGTATTCTCAATCGCGCCGGGATACATGCCGAACAGCTCCGACATCTCCGTACTGCTCTTATAATAATATTCATCGGTTTCAAATCCGATCGGACGGCCATCCGAGATCACATTTCCGGTCTGGATGCACATCATCAGCGCCTGCTTGTCCGCATCCGCTTTTTCCAGATAGTGAACATCGTTTGTGGCTACCATACCGATCCCCGTACGCCCGGATATCTCCCGGATCGCTTCCGCAACGCGTCGCTCCTCCGGAATGCCGTGATCCTGCACTTCCAGATAAAATCCGTCCTGACCGAAGATCTCCCGCATGCGGCAGGCGTATTCCTCCGCGCCGCGCATATCCCCCGCAAGGATCCGTTGCGGAATACATCCGGCAAGGCAGGCGGACAGCGCGATCAAACCGTCTCCATGCTGGCTCAGCAATTCCATATCAATGCGGGGCTTTGCATAAAACCCCTCCGTAAAACCGCGGGAAACCATCGCAATCAGATTCCGATACCCCTCCGCATTGCGCACCAGAAGAATCAGATGCTGCCCGGATGCATCCTGCCGCCCCTCACGGTCAAAACGCGAACGCGGCGCCACATATACCTCACAACCGATAATTGGCTTCACTCCCGCCGCGCGGCAGGCGCGATAAAACGCCACCGCCCCGTACATAACGCCGTGGTCCGTAATGGCAACCGCATGATGCCCCTCCGCCACGGCTTTGCGCGGGATATCTGCAATACGGCAGGCCCCGTCCAGCAGACTGTATTCACTGTGCAGGTGCAGATGCACAAATTCTCCCATGGCTTCTCCTCTCAACTCTCCCTTTCGGTATGCGTTCCCTCCTGCGCCGGCTCCAGCAAATGTTCCGCTAACTGCAGAATATGCGTCAGTCGATGGTTCAATCCGGACTTGGTGATAGGAGGCTGCATACGTGCGGCAAGCTGTCCCAACGACAGATCTTCGTTTTCCAGTCGGGCTTTTGCCGTCTCCACAAGCTCCGGCGGAAGGAAAGAAAGCTTGTTCGCTTCCACCAGACGACGGATCACCTCGATCTGACGGTGTGACGCAGCAATGCTTTTATCTATATTATTTGCATCGCAATTCGCCAGTCGGTTCGCTTCGTTCCTCATACCGGCCTCAATCTTCCGATCCATCAGCGAAAACGCCGTTTGCGTAGCACCGATTCGTGTCAAAATTTCCTCGATGCTTTCGCTGTCCCGAAAATACAGAAGCCTTTCTCGACGACGATCCGCATATTTCGGAGCAAGGCCAAAACTACGTAAAAAAGCCGCCGCTGCCTCACGCCTCTCGCCGCAGGAAAACGCAAGACCATACGATTTCTTCGGATCCCGCAAGTATCCAGCACCGAGAAAAAAGCCGCGAAGAAACGCCCCGCCGCACCCCGAACATCTTTCCTCGTATAGGGGGCCGCCGTCCGTGCTACCGCAAAGCGCATGCAGGTAGGCAGCCGCTGTTCCCGATACAAAAAACAACGCATCGGCCGCCACCGCATCCGTGCGCCGGATCCGTTTTGCCTCACGGCCACACTGTTCCCGGATCAAGTGCGACGCGCAGCAAAGCAATTCTTCCCCGGCAAGCGTCAGCGTTACGCAATCTTTCGCATCGGCCTCGCCGCGGGAAAAAAGCAACCCGGAAAGCAGGGCACGCCGACAACAGGGATGTTTCGGCATCTCCGTGCACAGGCTTGCCTTTACCTCTGCAGAATACGACATGCATTTCTCCTTTCCGACCCATTTCCCGGATTGCTTACGGCAGAGTCTGCCCCCGGTCATCAAAAAACTCGATTTCTCTGTAAAGCCGCACCCCGCATTGCTCATATACGCGTCGGCGACAGAATTCCGCCAGCGCATAGACATCCCCCGTATGCGCGCCGCCGCGATTGACAATAAATCCCGCATGCTTTTCCGAAATCTGCGCTCCTCCGATCCGAAAGCCGCGCAGTCCGCAACGGTCAATAAAACGCCACGCCTCTCCTTCTGGCGGACGGCGGAATACACTTCCGGCACTGGGATAGGCGAGCGGCTGCGAAGCGCAGCGGATACGGGTGACCTCCGCAATACCCGCGCGTATCTGCTGTACCGGTTCAGGGCAAAGAGAAAAGCGCGCGCGGAGGAGAATATAATTTGTTCGTTCCATAAACAGACTGTGCCGATACGAGAGCCCAAGCGAAGCGGCAGGCGCGGAAAAAACACGTCCGCTTTCCACATCCAGGATATCAGCGCTGGACAGAAAATCCCCCGTCTCGGCGCCATGCGCACCGGCGTTCATCCGAACGGCGCCGCCAACGCTGCCAGGGATCCCATACAGTGCTTCCATACCGCCAAGTCCGTTGGCAGCGCCGAAGAGTATCAGCTCATTCAGCAGCGTTCCGCACTCTGCCGCAATATATGTACCGTCTTTTTCCATTTTCCGCATGCGGCCTGTCAGAAAAAGAACCCCCGGAAAACCATTGTCCGGCGGCAACTGGTTGGTTCCGTTTCCGAGGATCCGATAAGGATGCCCGCTTTTCCGGACCGCGCGGAGCAGTCGCACAAAGCTATCCGGATCCGGGGGAGATACCGTCACGGCGGCGCGGCCGCCGGACCGGAAGCTGAACAGCGGAGCCATTGCTACATCGCGCCCCACGGACAGGTCACACCCCTGCTCTTTTGCTGCCTCTTCCAGCAGCAGGAAAAGACGATCGGCAAAAGGACCGTAATTCACGGTCATATACCTCTTTTCATCGGCAGATCGAATCAAAAGCCCGCAACGATGTCTTCTTATTTTCCTTCCAGCATATCCATAGCAGCCATGCGTTGAGCGTCAGTAACCTGTATACCGCCAAGAATGCGGGACAATTCCGCGATGCGTCCCTCCCGATCCAGCAGGCGGACCTCCGTACTCGCACGACCATTCTCTTCTTTTTTCTCTATGATATAATGGCTGTCGGCAAGCGATGCAATCTGTGCGGAATGGGTTACCGACAGAACCTGGGTACGCTTTGCACTCTCCCGCAGTTTCAGGCCGATTTTCCTTGCCGTGCGGCCGGATACCCCCGTATCCACCTCATCATATATGACCGTATCCATGCCGTCCCGGTCAGCAATCACGCTTTTCAATGCCAGCATGATCCGCGAAAGTTCTCCGCCGGATGCCAGCTTTTCCATCGGGCCGGGCGCCTCTCCGGGGTTGACCGCTATCATGAAAGCGGCGTCATCGTATCCGGTCGCATCCAACGACGGTTCTTCCGCATGGCCTCTCAGCGTCAGGAGAATCTGGAATCGAACGCGCGGCATATCCAGGAACGAAAGCGATTCTGTCACTTCCCCCTGTAACTGCCGGGCGGCCGCCGCGCGTACTTCATGCAGTTTCTTTGCTTTTTCGATGGCATCTTCCATCGCGGAAGACACCAACTTTTCCAGCTCTTTTCTACGGTCATCCGCTCCTTCCAGTTCCGCCAACTTCGCAGCGGCGGAGGCGCGGAAGGCCAGTATTTCTGAAACGCTGTTCCCGTATTTCCGCCGCAGGCGCGCAATCCGGTCGAGTCGGTCTTCTACCCGGTTCAACAGCGCGGTCGGATCTCCGTCCGGCTCCTCCCACATATCCCGTACCTGCTCGGCCACGTCGTCTACCTGCCACATACATTCTTCCAGACGGGCGGTCAATTCCGCCGATGCCGGAATCACATCGGAAAGCTGCCCGAGCGACTGCACCGCACGGGAAAGAATATACGATACACTTCCTTTTTCACTTCCCTTCAACGCCCGATAAACAAACCCCGTCTGCCGGGAGATCCTTTCGGCATTGCGAAGACGCGTCCGGCGGTCCGAAAGTTCCTCTTCCTCACCCTCATGCAGAGACAGCGCATCAATATCCTCCACCTGATACCGCAGCATTTCGGTCATGCGCAGACGTTCGCTCTCATCCATCGTGACCTCATGAAGACGGCGCCGCAGGTCTGACAGGCGGCGATAGCTCTCACCATAGGCGCGCCGCTCCTCTTCGTTATGCGCATAGCCGTCCAGAATGTGCAGGTAGCTCTGCGAACCACCGAGCTGACGGTTATCGTTCTGGCCATGAATACTGATCAGGCACGGACCAATCTCCCGCAATAGCGCCACCGTAGCCGCACGGCCGTTGATCCGGACGCTGGAATGGCCGTCCGATGTCAATGTTCGCTGGATAAGGACACGCCCGTCCTCATCCGGCTCAACACCCGCTTCAGAGAGCGCCGCCAACGCTGCGGAACCCATCCCTTCAAATACACCGCTCACCATAGCGCGGGACTCCCCGCGGCGAATCAGCTCGCGGTCCGCGCGGTTCCCAAGCAGAAGATTGATCCCGTCGATGATCAGGGATTTCCCCGCTCCGGTCTCTCCCGTAAATGCTGTAAATCCGCGGGAAAGATCCAGATCCGCACATCGGATCACTGCTATATTCTCTATATGAAGTGAGGATAACACCTTCCCGCCTCCTTTTCCTCCATTACAGTGTATGCAATATCTGACGAAGTTTTTCACATACAATTCTGGCGCGCTCCGCGTCCCGGATCACAACCAATACCGTATCGTCCCCGCCCACGCAGCCAAGCAGATCCTCATCGTTCAGTGCGTCAATACAGGAGGCCACGGGTTGCGCCATACCGGGATAGGTCCGGATCACCACCAGATTCCCCGCACTGTCCACCCGAAGGATGGAATCCGCAAATGCACTGTTGAATTTCGGAAGGGCAATTTCATTGCGGGTGGGCTGTATGTATTTGTATACTCCCCCCGCTGTCATCGCTTTTACCAGCTTCAATTCGCGGATGTCACGGGAAATGGTTGCCTGGGTCACGGTATAACCGGCTTCCGATAGGCGGCTGATCAGTTCTTCCTGTGTATCGATATTGTACTTTTCTATCAACTCGATAATTTTTTCCTGTCTTTTGATTTTCATACCCGTCACTCCGTCAATTTCATTTTTTTCCGTAGCACACCGAGAAAATCGCGCGGTTCCGGCGACAGAAGACGCAACCGACGGGAAGATCGGTGCACGATGATCTCATCGTCCGGCTCCAATACGATATTTTCACGTCCATCCAACGTGACAAGGATCCGCTCTTCGCTTCCTTCCCCGCTTCGCATATGGAGCACACTGTCACCGTCAAACAAGATAGAACGATTGAAAAAGGAATGCGGACAGACCGGTGTAGCGCAAATACAGTCAAAACTTCCGGAAAGAACCGGGCCGCCGGCCGAAAGCGAATATGCCGTGGATCCGGTCGGTGTTGCAAGAATCAATCCGTCCGCACGGTAGCGAAGCGTTCCTCCTGCCTCGTCGGTAAGAGTTAAATCGATCATATGCCCCGTGGGAGAACGGTAAAAAATCACATCGTTTACCGCAAGCCTCGGCATTTCCCAATCCCGGCCATCCCTGCGCAAGGTCACACAAAGCGTCATCAGTGTACGTTCACAGTACGCGCCGTCTGCCAGGCGTACCAGATCCTCCAGGCGATCCGCCTCCAACTCCGAAAGATACCCAAGGCGCCCGAGATTGATTCCGAGGAGCGGGATCCCAAGCCGCAGCGCCGGCCGGGATGCTTCGAGTACCGTTCCGTCGCCACCGATTGTAATGACCGCCTCTGCGTCGGCCGGAAGCGTGCCTTCTTCACAGCAGATAATCCGTTCTCCGTCTGTCAGCATTTCATATTCTGCCGGAAGATATATCACAGATGCAGGGATCGACAGCAGTGTTCCGATCACCCGCCCGGTAACCGCAAGCCCATGATCTTTCTTCTCGTTCGGCATCAGCAAAAACCGCTTCATGTGCATTCCCCTTTTCTGATAAAATGACCGAGATATTCAAGGTTCCCGTCCCCGCCCGGAATCGGAGAGGAAATTTCCCCGCAAAAACAGAATCCGCATGCCTCCGCAGATGCCTTTACCCGTGCGCGTGCCGACCTGCGTAACTCCTCCGATCGCACGATACCGTTCCGAAGGACGCCCCGGCCACACTCAAACTGCGGCTTGATCAGCGTAATATATTCCGCCCCCGGCGGAAGAATCCCGGCCAGGGCGGGATGTATCAATGTCTGAGAGATAAAAGATACATCCATAACCGCCAATGTCGGCCGGACCGGAAAATCCTCCGCACGCAGGTATCTAGCATTGCAGTGTTCGCGACAGACAACGCGGGGGTCCTCACGCAGTTGCGGCGAGAGCTGGTTGGTTCCGACATCCACCGCATATACCAGTTCCGCACCATGACGAAGCACGCAATCGGTAAATCCGCCGCTCGACGCGCCGATGTCCAGCACCGTACGCCCTGTACAGTCCACCCCGAACGCTATCAGAGCCGCCTCCAGCTTCAGTCCTCCGCGGCTGACATACCGGATCCTGTCCTCCACCTCTATCGTTTCCGTACCTTCCACACGGAAAGAGGGACGGCGTATCACACAGCCGTTTACCCGCACCGAACCCGATGCAATCAGCGCCTGGGCACGACTGCGCGAAGCGGTATATCCGCCATCGCTCAGATATACATCCAATCTCATGACCCGATCCAGGGAGAAAGCGAAGGAAAAAACAGTCCGATCAATATTCCGAGCAAGGCTCCCATTGCAACCTGCAACGGCGTATGTCCGATCAACTCCTTCAGTGCCTTTTGCGCATAATCCGGATTTCCGGAAAAAAGATCGGCAATCATATGGTTCAGCATTTTCGCGTGCTCCCCCGCTGCACGCCGCACCCCCGTAGCATCATACATCACGACACCGGAAAGGACAATGCATATGGCAAATACGGGATCCGCCACACCATATACGCGTGCACAACTGAATGTCATGGCGCACACCGTGGAGGAATGCGAGCTCGGCATGCCGCCGGAGCCCCATAACTGACTGAAATGAAACTCCTTTTCCCGATAGGTGGTGGTAAAAATCTTAAAGAGCTGTGCCAACATATATGCTACTATGGCACAGACAATCATATCATTCCGTAGCAAGTCCTTGATGATTTCCATGCAATTTATTTCTCCCGTGTAAGCAGGCCATCCGCCAACGCCATCAATGATTCCGCACCCGGATATGCCGCAATCGCCGCCTTTGCCTTCTCGGTCAATGACGCTGCGGCGGCGCAGGCCTCCTCACGACTCATAAAACTCAGAAATGTGGTTTTATTCTCTTTCAGATCCCGTCCCACGGCTTTTCCCAACAGCTCTGCATTCCCGTACGCATCCAGAATGTCGTCGGTAATCTGAAAGGCGCTTCCCAGCGCTTCCGCATACGCGTCTGCCGCGTCAAGCCTTTCTGCATCCCGGACGCCAGCGGCTATACACCCGAGAGCAGCTGCCGCGCGGATCAAAGCCCCGGTTTTCCTCGCCTGGAGCAGCCGCAGTGTATCCAGCGGAAGATCCGGATGATTTTCCGCCGCCATATCCATGATCTGTCCGCCTACCATCCCACGGCACCCGGCCGCAGCGGAAAGGCATCCGACCGCACGCACGATGTCCGCATCCGGCACGGGGGCATGTGTGAGTGTCTCAAAGGCAAACGTGAGCAGCGCGTCTCCGGCCAGTACCGCCGTTGCCTCCCCATACACCTTATGATTGGTCAGGCGGCCGCGCCGGTACTCGTCATCATCCATACAGGGCAGATCATCATGGATCAGAGAATAGGTATGCACCATTTCCACCGCTGCTGCGAACGGAAGGCATGCCTCCTCCTTCCCACCGAACAGTCTGCAAAACGAAAGCGTAAGAAACGGTCGGATCCGTTTCCCACCCGAAAGCAAGCTGTATCGCATCGATGAAAACAGAAGAGCCAATGCTTCCTCCTCGTTTTCCACCGCACGGGACAGATATTCTTCCGTCTTTTGCGCAGCTTCCCGCATCGCAGATATCAGATCTTCACGATCCACCATCGGATTATGCTTTTTCATCGGTTGTCTCCGTCGGGAAAATTTCTTTCCCACTGATATTTCCGCTCTCATCCCGGATCAGGATCTCTACCTTTTGCTCTGCCTCGTTCAACAGATCGTTGCAGTATTTCAACAGGCCGATTCCCTCTTCAAAGGCTGAAAGAGCATCGTCCAGACTTCCGTCACCGTTTTCCAGAACGCCAACCAGTTCCTCCAGACGCTGCATTGC
>CALWTT010000104.1 GCA_944384545.1 uncultured Clostridia bacterium
GGACAAAAGACGCACAGCACCCCCAAGGAAGCGCGTCGCAGGCGCGACAAGCGCACAGGACGCGCTAAGAGCCCCGGAGGGGGGCAAAAGACCACAGGCCACGCAAAAAAACCCCTAGGAAGGGACAAAAGACGCACAGCACCCAAGGAAGCGCGTCGCAGACGCGGACAAAGCGCGCAGGGCACGCAAGGAAGCCCCGGAGGGGGGCAAAAGACCGCAGGACACGCAAATACCCCTCGGGAGGGGCAAAAGGACGCACAGCACCCAAGGAAGCGCGCCGCAGGCGCGGACAAAGCGCGCAGGACACGGCAAGGGCTTCCGGTACGAAAACTGCGGGCGAGGACAAGACCGCTCAGAAGGCGGAATTCTCATGCCGGTTCCGCTGCGGGTCCGTCTTTCGTTGCCGCCAGGCAATGTATTGTATGTGCTTTTCCGGCCGCACAGCGGCCCCGACAGATATAAGACAGGGAGAACAGAAATGGCTAAGAAAATATCCGGCCTCGGACGGGGCATTGATGCGATCTTTCTCGAAAACACACTGGAAAACAGCGGCGGCGGTGGCGTAACGACTCTGCGCGTAGCACAGCTCGAGCCGAAAGGCAACCAGCCACGGAAATATTTCGATACCGAGGCGCTGGCACAGCTGGCAGACTCGATCTCGGCGCACGGCGTGCTGCAACCCATCCTGGTACGGGAAATCATCGGCGACCGTTACCAGATCATTGCCGGGGAACGCCGTTGGCGTGCCGCCAAAATGGCAGGACTGAGCGAGGTCCCGGCCATTGTGATGGAGTCGAGCGAGGAACAGGCGGCGCAGATTGCACTGGTCGAAAATATCCAGCGCGAGGACCTGAATCCGGTGGAGGAGGCCTCCGCTTACCGTGCGCTTTCCGAGGAATATCACCTTTCGCAGGAGGAAATTGCGCGTCAGGTGGGGAAAAGCCGGAGCGCGGTGGCCAATGCGCTGCGCCTGCTCGATCTCCCCGAGGAGCTGCGCGCCACACTGGTTTCGGGCGAGCTGAGCGCAGGACACGCACGCGCATTGCTCGGCCTGCGCTCCCCTGAGGATATGATTGCACTCGGAAAGCTGGCGGCGGAACGCGGATATTCGGTCCGTATGACCGAGGAGGAGGTCCGGAAGTGGAACCGCCGTGCCGCCGAGGAAGCCGAAAAGCAGAAGGAGGCCGAAAAACCGCTGCCGCTCGTCAATTACAGCAAGGAGCTGGAAGGTCGTATCATGGCGGCCATCGGTCGGCGTGTCCGCCTCGAAACCAAACGCGGAAAACGCTGTATTACATTCTATTATGAGGATAATCAGGACCTCGAAGAATTCCTGCGGAGCGTGTGCGGCGCGGATTTCTTTGAAAATCAGGTCTGAAACAGAGGCAAGAGGAGATTTTCATGGCAGAAATCTATAATTTTTTCGGCGACATCTGGGATTATCTGCGTGAGACATACTTTGAGGCGGACCTTGGCAGTTATAAAAATTTCTCGGTAACGACACAGGGCGTGACGATCGCGCAGATTGTATTCAGTCTGTTTGTGGGCTTTATTCTGGCGGCCTCGCTGGTCGTGTATCAGCGCGCCTATCTCGGACGGATGGTGCGGCGTCTTCTCGAACGGAAAGCACAGGACGACGCGAGCGCACTCACCCTGCAGGAACTGGGCCTGAAGCGAAACTTTCTGATCCGTTACACCCTGCGGCACCGGGATGCCCCGCTGCGGAAGGTGGTGCGGTATGCCGGGGAGACACGGTCGGATGCGGAAAACAGCGGGCGTGGCCTGCGTATGACCGATCGGATCGATTACGAGACCGCGCGGTTCTACATTCCGGAGAATTTACAGGCCCATGCGGAGGTCCGGTTCCGGTCCAAAGGAACCGACGGGCGGGCGTTGGTGATTGCGATCCTTGTCTGTCTTTTGCTCGCGCTGCTGCTGATCCGGTTTCTTCCGGTGGTGCTGCGGCTGGCGGACGATCTGATCACCGCGCTGAAATAAGAGGAGCCGGGCGGGCGGGAATGTCCGGATCGCAGAAGGAGCGGAGCCCGGCGTAAGAGCGAGCGCAGAACAAGAAAAAACACAAAGACGGGGCACCTGCGAATGCATTGGCAAAACGGGGGCCCCGTGTGTTGCGGCAGGCGACGGGATCGGATCCGGATCCCCTGCGCGCAGCACGAAGCAAGGGGAAAACCGATGAAACATGTCGAGCTTTATACCGACGGCGCATGCCGCGGGAACCCCGGCCGCGGCGGCTGGGCGGCGATATTGGTATACGGGAAGCACAAAAAGGAACTGACGGGCGGAGAGCGTGTCACGACGAACAACCGGATGGAGCTGTCGGCGGCTCTGTACGGGCTGAAAGCGCTGCAAGAGCCCTGTGCGGTGACGCTCTATTCCGACAGTCGCTACCTGGTGGATGCGATCCGCCTCGGCTGGCTGGACGCCTGGCGCGCACACGGCTGGCGCCGGGGCAAGGAAGCGTTGAAAAATCCGGATCTGTGGCAGCAGCTGGATGAACAGCTTTCCCGGCATACGGTGACACCCGTGTGGGTCAAAGGGCACGACGGACATGCATACAACGAGCGCTGTGATGCGTTGGCCTGCGCGGCGGCCGATGTGTTTGCAGAGGGAGAACCGGTGGCATTGCCCGGGGGGGATATATGAATTTTTCTACACTCAGACTCTCGGACCGGGACCGGCTGATGCCGGTGCTTGCCGCACAGAAGACCGGGATGCGGGATTTTACCTTTGCTTCGCTCTATATGTGGACCGAGGCCTGCCGTGTCGCCTGTGCGGAGTGTGCGGGACGGTTTCTGATCCGCTCGCGGGACGAGATCAGCGGACGCGATATTTATGCGATCCCGCATAGCGGATCCGACTTTCTGTATGCCGTTTCCTGCCTTGAAGAACTGCAACCGGAGGGCTTTTTGCTGCGCAGCCTGGATGCAGGCAACGCCGCGCTGCTGCGCGAAAAATTCGGGGACAGGGCACAGCTTTCCTTCCTCCCGGAGGAGGAGGACTATGTCTACCTTCTGTCGGATCTTTCCGCCTATTCGGGGCGGAAATACAGTCAGAAGCGGAACCATGTCCATGCGTTTCTGCGCGAGAACGGGAGCTATACGCTGGAAGACATAGACGCGGGCAACCTGCCGCTGGTACGGAGCTTTTACCGGACCTATCGCTCCTTTGAGGAGGATGCGGATCTGTCGGCCCGGCGGGAGGGGGAGGCCGTGTGGCGCGTGCTGGACGCGTTTTCCGAACTGCCTGTGCGGGGCTGGCTCCTGCGTGCGGGGGGCGTGCAGCCGGTGGGATTCTGTATCGGCGAGGTGCAGGGTCAGACACTGTTCTTACACATTGAGAAGGCCCTGCAGGAGGTGCGCGGCGCCTATCCGCTGCTGGTACAGGCGACGGCCCGGACGCTTTCCGACCGTATTCTGTATGAAAACCGCGAAGAGGATGACGGAAACGAGGGTCTGCGCCGTTCCAAGCGCTCCTATCACCCCTGCAGGATGCTCCGCAAATACCGCGCCGAAATTGCGCCGGTCGGATGATTTCCGCCGGCGCTTTTCTTTTTGCGCGCCATCGGGCATTCCGGCCTTTTTTCAAAAGCATCGGAGGCGGTCGCGGTGCCTTTTTCTCCGCGCCATCGGGCATTCCGGCGGTGCGCATTTTTTCAAAAGCATCGGGGGCGGTCACGGCGCCTTTATTCTCCGTACCATCAAGGGACGGCGCGGCGTTTTTTCAGTCACTTCGGAATGCCGGCTGGCGGGGTGTGCAACCAGACAGCAGCCACGCCCCGCGGCGTGCGGTGCCGGCAACAGACACGGCCCGCGGCGTGCGGTGCGGGCAAGGACACGGTCTGCGGCGTGCGATGCCGCTGCCGACACACGGGTTCAGCGAGGCGAAAGGAAGAGACAGCGGCGCGTCCCACGGCAGAGGCACAGGAACGAAGGCGACCGGGCGCGGAAGGGCCGGCGTTTTTCTTTTTGCGCGCCATCGGGCATTTCGGCCTTTTTTCAAAAGCATCGGAGGCGGTCGCG
>CALWTT010000105.1 GCA_944384545.1 uncultured Clostridia bacterium
CCCCCACCCCCGCAAAAAGAGGGGGGGATAAAAAAACAGCCCGCATGGGCTGTTTTTTTCTGGTTGCGGGGGTGGGATTTGAACCTCACGACCTCCGGGTTATGAGCCCGACGAGCTAACCGGACTGCTCTACCCCGCGCTATCAATGGTGCCGGAAACCGGGCTTGAACCGGTACGAGAATAATTCTCACGGGATTTTAAGTCCCGGGCGTCTGCCAATTCCGCCATTCCGGCAAATCCGTATTATTCTCGCCGACTACTTATATAGTATAGCAGGGAAAATGCGTTTTGTCAAGGCCTTTTTATGCTTTTTGTCTGCTTTTATCGCCGATGACTTTTCTGCACAATTGACATTCTTTCTATTTTTGTGATATAATCAGGCAAAAGAATTGCGAAGAAAGCAGGGGTAACCGTATGCAACTTGGCTTGTGCAGCAAAAAAGAGCAGGAAGAACAAATCCGGCAGCTGTATGAATCCGCGTTCCCGGCTTCGGAAAAAAAGCCGTTCGCGGTCATTCTCCGCCTCTGCAGGGAAGGAAACGGGGAGATGCTTGCCATCGAGGACGACGTCGGAGTCTTTCTCGGACTTGCAATTTGCCTGCTGTACAGGGATCTTGTTCTTCTCGATTATTTCGCCGTATCGCCGGACTGCCGCGGGCGCGGTGTGGGCGGGCAGACGCTGGATCTTCTGCGCGCACGCTATGCGGGGCGGCGATTGCTGCTCGAAATCGAAGACCCTGACGAGCCCGGAGCGCCAAACAGAACCGAACGGCTCCGCCGCCGTGCCTTTTATCTGCGGAACCGCATGACGCCGATGCCGTATGATGTAATGCTTTTTGGGGTTCGCATGAACATCCTTACCGATCGCGTGACGGTTGCGTATCCGGAGTATCATGCCATCTTTGATGCACTGTTTCCGCCCGGAATCGGACGGAGAATCACGCTTGCACCGCCGCAGGACCGAAAAGAACGGTAATATCCATGTGTTGAAAAACATGGATTTCCCGGCGCTTTACGGAAGACGGACGATACAAAAGCCGGCCCGTGTGCTTTGAAACACCTCCTCTGATACGGAGCGTGTATGCGGCGGCTTGACTTTGTCTGCCGCTGCTTTTCCGCGGACATCCGTTGTCGGTTCCCGGCAAAAAAGCATCCGGTGCCATCAGCACCGGATGCTTTTTTGTTTTGCATGGCTCTTATGGAGCGGAGGCATGCCGTAGACCGCCGGGCAGCGTACAGGGGCATAACAGGGAGAAGCTACTATGCCGTTCAGCCTGCTTTTGCTTGCTCTCAGGACGGGCAGGCTGTATTTTACAGCTTTTTCAGCGTTCCCATGACATAGGCGCCGTATTCTTCACAGGTTGCGCCGTTTTCCCGACCGGTGATGGTCAGCTTCTTTTCCTCAAACGCACAGATATCCAATGCACGCTCCAGCCGGTCGGCCCGATCCTGCAATCCGATATGCGAGAGCAGCATGACGCAGGCGCGGAGCATGGAGCTCGGATCGGCATACTGTCCGCGGCCCTCGTTGACCATACGGGGAGCGGAGCCGTGAATCGCCTCAAACATCGCGTACTTCTTTCCGATATTGGCACAGCCGGCCGTGCCCACACCGCCCTGGAATTCGGCCGCTTCATCCGAGATGATGTCGCCGTACAGGTTGGGGAGCAGCAGGACCTGGAAGTCGCGGCGGCGCTTGACATCTACCAGCTTTGCGGTCATGATGTCGGCGTACCATTCATCGGTCGTGATCTCCGGATAGAGTGCGGCTACCTTGTGGCAGTCTTCCAGGAAATTGCCGTCGGTGGTCTTGACTACATTGGCCTTGGTGACAAGCGACACACGGGTACGTCCGTTTTTGCGGGCATAGTCGTAGGCGATCCGCGCGATACGGTCCGACCCCTGCTTGGTCGTCACGACAAAGTCCACCGCCAGATCCTCGGTCACATTGAAGCCGCTGCTGCCCACGGCATACCCGCCTTCGGTGTTCTCGCGGAAGATCGTCCAGTTGATTCCTTCCGAGGGCACCTTGACCGGGCGGATATTGGCGAACAGATCCAGCGCCTTACGCATGGCGACATTGGCACTTTCAATGTTGGGCATGCCGCTGCCCTTCTGAGGCGTGGTGGTCGGCCCTTTCAGAATCACGTGGCAGGATTTGAGGGCGGAAAGAACATCGTCCGGAATCGCCTTGTTGCATGCGATCCGGTTTTCGAGTGTCAGTCCGTCGATGGTGACGAACATGACGCGGCCGCTCTCGACATAATCGGCAAGAATGAAGCGGAGCACGCGCTCGGCTTCTTTTGTGATGATCGGGCCGATGCCGTCGCCGCCGCAGACGCCGATACGGAGGACCGGCAGGGCAGCGTAATCGATGAAGTCGCCCTGCGCCTTCATCTCTTCGACGCGTGCCAGCTGGGAGGTGAGGATCGCACGGAATTTTTCACAGGCAAGATCCAGGTTTTTCTGATAGTCCATGATATTCTCCTTATCGGTTATTTTGGTTCCTGGTATAGTTGAGCAGGCCGCCCGCGAGCAGGATATGACGCTGCCGCTCGGTCAGGTGCAGAAGCAGCGGAATGGTGGCTCCGGTGGTCCGGTCCTGCAGGGTCAGGGAATCGGCCGAGGCAATGGCGTCGGCATAGTCTCCGATGAAAAGATCGTCGGTCTGGTTCAGCCGGTCATAGTCCGCAGGATCGGCAAAGGTCAGGGGAAGAATGCCGAAATTGATCAGGTTGGCCATGTGGATCCGGGCAAAGCTTTTGGCGATGACGGCGCGGATCCCGAGATAGAGCGGAACCAGGGCGGCATGCTCACGGGAGGAGCCCTGTCCGTAGTTCTGCCCTCCGACGATGAGTCCGCCGCCGAGCGCTTTGGCCCGCGCCGGAAATTCCGGATCGCAGACGGTAAAGCAGAATTCCGAGAGCTTCGGAACATTGGAGCGGAAGGGGAGAATCTTGGCACCGGCCGGCATGATATGGTCGGTGGTGATGTTGTCGCCCACTTTGAGGACGAGCTTGCAGGCAAGGTCTTTTCCGGGGGCAACGCCGACCGGGATCGGGCGGATGTTCGGGCCGCGTTCGACGGTAAGGGAGTCGGCCTGCGCAGGATCGGCGGGCATCTCGATCATATTGTCGCAGATGAGGAAATGCGAGGGCATTTCAATGGCGGGCGCGGTTTTTCCGAGTGTGGTCGGGTCGGTGAAGACGCCGGAGAGCGCCGAGGCGGCCGCCGTTTCGGGGGATACCAGATACACCGAAGCGTCCTTGGTCCCGCTTCTGGCTTCAAAGTTGCGATTGAAGGTACGGAGCGAGACGCCGGCCGAATTCGGAGAAAAGCCCATGCCGATACAGGGTCCGCAGGCACATTCGAGGATCCGCGCGCCGGCCGCAATCAGGTCGGTGAGCGCGCCGCAGTCGGCCAGCATGGTATAGACCTGCTTGGAGCCGGGTGAGATCGAGAGCGATACATTGGGGTGCACGGTCTTTCCTTTGAGGATCGCGGCTACGGTGAGCATATCCTGCATGGAGGAGTTGGTGCAGGAGCCGATGCAGACCTGATCGATTTTTTTGCCGGCGAGCTCGGCTACAGGCCGGACATTGTCGGGACTGTGGGGGCAGGCGGCGAGGGGACGGAGTGCGGACAGATCGATCCGGAGCGTCTCATCATAGACGGCATCGGGATCCGGAGCGAGCGGAACATAGACCTCCTCCCGGTTCTGGGCGCGGAGGAAGGCGCGTGTGACCTCATCGGAGGGGAAGAGAGAGGAGGTGGCGCCAAGCTCGGCGCCCATATTGGTGATGGTGGCGCGCTGAGGTACCGAGAGCGTGGCAACGCCCTCTCCGAAATATTCCATCACGGCACCGACGCCGCCCTTGACCGAGAGCCGGCGCAGTACCTCCAGAATGATATCCTTGGCCCCGACGTATGCGGGCAGACGACCGGTCAGCTCCACACCGATGATGCGGGGCATGGTGATGTAGTAAGCGCCGCCGCCCATGGCGACCGCAACATCGAGTCCGCCGGCACCCATTCCGAGCATGCCGAGTCCTCCGGCGGTCGGCGTGTGGCTGTCGGAGCCGATCAGGGTTTTCCCGGGTGCGCCGAAGCGCTCGAGATGAACCTGATGGCAGATGCCGTTGCCGGGGCGGGAAAAGCGGATCCCGTGCTTTTTCGTTACGGTCTGTATGTAGCGGTGGTCGTCGGCGTTTTCAAAGCCGGCCTGCAGGGTGTTGTGGTCAATATAGGCGACCGAGAGTTCGGTCCGGACCTGCCGGATCCCCATGGCTTCAAATTGCAGGTAGGCCATGGTACCGGTAGCGTCCTGCGTCAGGGTCTGATCGATGCGGAGCCCGATTTCACTGCCGGGCGTCATATCCCCGCAGACCAGGTGGCTGCGGATGATTTTCTGGGCAAGCGTGTCGCTCATACGATTCTCCTTTTTCATAGGTTTTCTGGACTTTTGGTAGGGTGGGCGGTGCCGGCAAACGGTATTTTCCGACCGGGATCCGGCAGAGGCCAGGCAGGCTCCGGTTTTTCCCGCCGGGAACCCGGCGGCGTGACAGAGCCTTTCGGAAAAGGATCCTGCATGCCCGGCTTACCGCGCCTGTGGGGACGGTGGACTTCACATAAACGCCGATAGCATCATCGTCCACGGCTTACCGTGCATATGGGGACGGTGGTCTGCACCGACCCGCGTCAGCTTGTCTTGCGCGGAGGAAGCAGGCGGAGCAGATTGTTCAGTGCGCTTTCTACATGCCGGGCGGCCAGACAATCGGCGGCGGAGGCATCTTTTCTTTCAATCGCATCGAAGATTTCACGGTGCTCGCGGACCGAATCGGGAACCCTTCCGGGATCGGTGAGGGAGAGGGCGCGGTAGGCGCCGATCTTGCGGTGCAGGGCGGAGAGGGTACTGCTCAGCATACGGCTGCCGCCCGCCAGGTAGACCGCCTCATGGAAATCGCTGTCCAGATCGCGCAGGCGGTGGGCATCGCCGCGCGCCACATAAAACTCCGAGAGCTCGACGATGTCGCGCAGCGTTTCCAGATCCTTTTCCGTCCGGGTATCGGCGGCCATGGAGGCGGCCAGTCCTTCCAGCCGCATGCGCATGCGGTAGATGTCGACCAGGTCAGAGCTGCCGATCCCGAGTACAACAGCACCCTTATTCGGTATGAGCCGGACAAGACCTTCCTGTTCGAGCCGGGCGAGGGCGTCGCGGACCGGGGTGCGGCTGACACCGAGATCGGAACAGAGTCCGAGTTCGGTCAGGGAGGCTCCTATGGGGTAGGTGCCGGAGAGAATGGCGTCCTCCAGCCGGTGATACACGCGGGATCCGAGGCTGTGCCGGTTCTCATCGCTGACGGTCATGGCGTTCACCTGCGGAAGCGGCCGGGCGCCAGTTCTTCCAGCATCTGCTCCAGCTCCTCGTTGCTCATGACGGTGTTGCGTCCCTCCTCATACATGCGGTCGATCCGCGCCTTCATGCTGCCGACGACGGGATCCTGCTTTCCGACGGCATTCTCTCCTGTCAGATCATAATGGTTGTTGATCCAGAAGGCGAGTCCGGCCAGACCGGAGGTATTGGAGATGGAGACGTTGGCAGCGCGGCCGAGAATGCTGCCGGTGTCGAAGATGTTGTAGATTTCGCCGTCCTTCATCATGCCGTCGGCGTGGATGCCGGCGCGGGTCACATTGAAATTCTCTCCGACGAAGGGGGTCATGGGGGGGATGGTGTAGCCGAGCTCGTGTTCGTAATAGTGTGCGATCTCGGTGATGACCTCGGGGTGCATGCCGTCCATGGAGCCGCGGAAGGAGGCATACTCGATGACCATGGCCTCCAGGGGGATGTTGCCGGTACGTTCGCCGATGCCGAGCAGGGAACAGTTGACGGCGGAGGCGCCGTAGAGCCAGGCGGAGGAGGCATTGACGACGGCCTTGTAGAAGTCGTTATGACCATGCCATTCGAGGAGTTCGGAGGGCACCTTGGCGTAGTGGTGCAGACCGTAGACGATGCCGGGCACACTGCGTGGCAGCGCAACGCCGGGGTAGGGAACGCCGTAGCCCATGGTGTCGCACATACGGATCTTGACCGGAATACCGGCCTCCTCGGACAGGTCGGTCAGCGCGTTCACAAAGGGGACAACAAAGCCATAGAAGTCGGCGCGGGTGATGTCCTCCAGGTGACAGCGCGGCCGCAGGCCTGCGTCCAGTGCCTGCTTGACCACCGAAAGATAGTGCTCCATGGCCTGGCGGCGGGACATATTCAGCTTCCGGAAGATATGGTAATCCGAGCAGGAGACAAGGATGCCGGTCTCCTGGATGCCGATATCGCGGACGAGCTCAAAATCCTTTTTGCTGGCGCGGATCCAGGTCGTGATTTCGGGGAAGCGGAAGCCGAGATCCATGCAGCGGCGGACGGCCTCACGGTCCTTTTCTGTGTAGACGAAGAATTCGCTCTGGCGGATGATGCCGTTGTCGCCGCCGAGGCGGGAGAGCAGGGTATACAGGTGAACGATCTGGTCGACCGTATAGGGGGCGCGGGACTGCTGTCCGTCGCGGAAGGTGGTATCGGTGATCCAGATGTTGGCGGGCATATTGCTCGGCACGCGGCGATGGTTGAAGGCTACTTTGGGCACCTCGGTGAACGGATAGATTTCCCGGTACAGGTTGGGGTGGTCCACGTCCTGGAGCTCATACTGATACTGCGTCAGTTCCAGAAGGTGTGTGGTGTCGTTTTTGAGCAGCATGGGAACCTCCTGCATTGTGGATAATTGTATACAATAATACAACGGACGGAAGTATTATAACAGAAGGAAGAGATGCTGTCAAGAGGAGAGAAATATTTTTTTCGGCCGGCCGGGTCGTTCTGCACCCGTCATGCACCTTTTTCTTTCTTTTCTTTCCGCGCCGCGGCGCGCCTGAAGTTTTTCGCCAGGCATTTTTGAAAAAAGGCCGCCCCT
>CALWTT010000106.1 GCA_944384545.1 uncultured Clostridia bacterium
ATCTGTACGCTCACGGCGCTCTCTCTTCTCACCGTAGCCATGCAGACCGGAAAAATTGACTTTACCGACATTACTGCCAACGCATCGCTTTCCGGCAATACGCTTGCTCCCATGGCATTTACCGAATCCTTTGGAAGTATTGGCAAGATCCTTTTCGCCATTATTCTTCCCCTGTTTGCTTTTACCACAATCATGGCCTGGTCCTATTACGGAGAAAAAGCAGTTGGCTTCCTTTTCGGAGAAAAACACCAAAAGCTCTCTACTACCATTTTTAAGTTTCTGTATGTGGGACTTCTTATCGTAGGTGCTTTGGTAAGTTCTTCTCTTGTCTGGGAGCTGGACGACATGTTCAATGCCGCCATGGCCCTTCCGAACCTTATTGCTCTGATTGCACTCAGCGGTTTGGTGGCGCGCATTTCCAAGAACTATTTCGACCGTCAACGCGGCATTGCCCTCCCTCCCATGCTTTCTGCTTACCCGGAACGGAACGAAGAACTGATAAAAGAGTTGGAAACACACCCGGAAGACATATGATCCGCTGACCCTGACGTACTGAAAGAAGGCCGGTTGCTCAAAAAACAACCGACCTTCTTTTTTTATTTTCTGAAAGCAGTATTCTTGATCTGCTATCCAATACACCTATGACTTTTGCAACTTCCTGAAATTCTGAATGCGATGAAACGTAATATAATTGCTGTTATGATAAGAATTTGCGCCATTTACAGCCGTCCTGCATAAAAACAGGATATCTTCGCCTTCTATGAGGAAATCCATATACTGGAATCCTATATATTGTGGATCGCAATCCCGTGCATCCAGAATATCGGCGCAGAGTTTCCAGTGCATCAGGTCATCTGATTTCACAAGCGAAAGCAAGTTCCGTGCATGAATATGTGCCGGATCCGTAATTCTGGATATCAGAGAATAATATTCTCCGCTAACAGGATCCTTCCGTATCGAAAATTTTGATAAATTTCCGTCCAGTGGAATCGGATGAGAATAGCGTAACGGTTGTTCTGGATGCTGTACATCGACTTCGTATGCCAGAATCATTCCGTAATTCGGTTTGGTTCTGGATGTATCATAGCGCATAATATTCAACAATCGTCCATCCGGCGCTATCGCCAGTGTTCCCTCAATATTGCCGCTGCTTGGCCCTTCGGCCACGCCGGGCCAGGCAGAGTCATACCGGACGGGAGGTGTAAAACACCAGTTCTGTGCGTCCAGCAAATCGGCATCCTCTTTACACGACATTACCATGGCTGCATGGTAACCAGCATCCCAGGAACCCCATTCGAGGGTTCCCCATAAACGCCCTGCATACGATAGAAGGTTTTGCGGATTTTTATGGATACCCGGGACATCTTGCCTTCCGCTTCCGCGCAATAAAACCGTGGGAGCTTCAAACGTACGTCCGCCGTCGTCTGAGCGCCCGATCAGCAGATCTCCGTATTCCGTGGAGACCGACAGCATATACAGCTGCCCGCGGTGAATAAACATTTTTCCCCAGAAGCAGGGCATCAACTCGCATAGATAGGTCCAGGTCACTCCGTCATCATCGGAACGATACAGCAATGTCAGATTCTGCGGCGCTCCCCCTTTGAAAAGATCCATGGATGCCAGAAGATATCCTTCCGGATGCCGCAAGAGCGACGGCGAGCACAGATATTGACCGGAAAATGCATAGGCGCCGTCTTCCGGATGGAGATAATTGACTGCCGTGCCGGGACACGTGCCCGTGCGCGCCATGCGCACCCGACTTGTCCTGTCTCCTTTACGGACATAAAATTCATAATCCGTGTGAGACTTCAGACCCGAAATACGGTAAAAGGTTCCGACCGTTTCCTGTTCCTGAGAGAAAGCGCTATCCCCGCGTTCACGGAAAGCGATCCGATAGGTTTCCTTCACACTTCCGAGCCAGAAAAAAACAATGGCATGTTCTTCCGGACAAATCCGACATATGTAAGGTTCGCCCGTCTCAAAAAGGTACGGACGATAGGGAGAACAACTCCAGGGAATGCTTCTGCCCATTTTACCGCTGACCTCCGATTCGTTTTTCTAGTACATGACCGACACTGCGCAACTGTTCCACACAAGCCTTTGCATATTCTGTCAGCTCTTCGCTCTTCCGCACGCGTGAAAGCAATTCCGTTGGAATCCCTTCCAGACACATGTGATATTTTGCGGACAGCGGATATGGTAATCCTCCCTCGGTAAAACAGGCCGTCCCCAAAAAAGCCTGTATCTCCTCAGCAAGCGCCGGATGAGTTGTGTAATGCGCACAAAGCCATACATACAGCGCCGGATGAAAGTTGCACATCACGCCGCAGTAGCCGCTTCCCCCATCACGCAGACTGGACAACAGGGTTTGCCCGTTTGCATTCAGCAGGGCAAAATTGCTCCCGCGCAGAATTTCCAGTCTTTCGCGGATCATAGCCGCATTGCAACAGGTATCTTTCATAAAACGGAAGCGGCCGGTCGAAAGGCACCAACGCAATATACGGGGACTCACCAGCCGCTTATACGGAAGCGGGCATTCGTACAGCCCAAGATTCATATCAGAAGGCAACTCTGCCAGAAGTTTTTCCGCGTTTTTTATCCATACATCATCTCCTTGGTTTTCAATGTCCAAGCGGTTTGTAATCAGAATAAGTGCGTCGGTACCGCTCTCCGCAATCCGATTCAATTCGTATGCCTGTTCGCGCAAGGTAAATCCTGTATGCCCGGAGGAAACCACGGTCATATGTTTCCCTTCTTCCTTCTCTATACGAGCTGCTTCTTCGTATACTATGCGATTCAGCCGGACACGTTCCTCCAGCGTCAGATAGGCAATTTCACTCGACTGGCAAATCGAAAAAATTCCCTGGCATCCGTTTTTGTAATACCATCTTACATACCGGGCCGCAGTCTGATACGCTACACTTCCATCGGATTCATATGGAGTGATCATAGTCGGATAAGCAACGCATGTATGCTGCATAATTTTCCATTCTCCTTTTTTCTGTATCATACCATAGATTTATTGCTTGGTCAATGGACAGAAAAGACCTGTTCTTATAAAATTCAGACATTCTTCTTGCATCCTATGGCAAATTGCGATACAATAGAGGCAACAGAAAAAGGAGGCGATCCTATGCAGGAAAAAGATGCTGAGGTATTGAACGGAATCCATTTGCGGGATATCCGAGATCTTCCGGCCGAAATTTATTGGTGCCGCGCCACCGGAAAAAACCTCAACCGCCATGCACAAACCCTCCGCATGCATCACCATACCTTTTTTGAATTGCATTTTGTATGTGAAGGGAAAATGGTGTATGAATTAAAAAATCAAACCGTAATTGTAGAAAAAGGAAACTATCTTCTGATCGCTCCTACGGTTCCGCATCGCATTCAATTGTGCAGCGAGGATTTTATTAAACTATCCGTTGCTTTTTCTGTATCCTCAGAGGAAAATCTATACCTCGGGTTATTAGCAAAAACCGGCATTTCCCATCCGATTTCTGTCGAACTGTACAGTGCTATTGAGTTCCTCTTGCGGGAAGCGGCACGGCACGGTGAGTTCTCCAACTATCTGATCCGGAATCGCGTGTCCGAAATGATTTGCCTGATTCCAGAACGGATCTTACCGGATCCGTACGAAAATATTCCGGAACAGATTGCTGACGAACGGGTTTTTCGGGCAAAGATGTATATCGCAGACAACGGGGATTCCTTTTTGACATGTTCTGAGGTGGCCAACTACTGTTGTCTGAGTGCAAAACAGTTAGGACGTCTGTTCCTCCGTCAGGAAAACTGTACTCTGCTGCAATATATTCATCGGGAAAAAGCGGCCGCCGCCGCGCAGATGATCCGAGATGGCGATGCACCCTTCAAGGAAATCTGTCAAAAGCTTGGTTTCTCCAGTGTTCCCTACTTCCATAAATTTTTTACACAGCACATTGGTATGACTCCTGGCGACTATCGCCGCTCTGGCAAAAAAATCGACTGTAAACATTGACTCGTTATTCATAAAAACAGGATCCGGGTTTCCGGATCCTGTTTTTATACAATACATCGTTCTTTCCGATAAAATGTCGGAGACGCTAGACTGTCAACACATTGTTCTTGTGAGCTTATCTCCTGCACGTATCGTCCTTGTCATTACGGCCGACACCGGAAAATTCACTGGTGGGGAAAGCCATATTACGGAACAAACTGCAGGGATTGGCGGGCTCCGCCGGTGTGCATTCCTTATCCGGAACGCTGTAATCCGTGGCAGTCACAAGAAATTGTGCAGGACGTTCAATACGAAAGACCGTGAACAGGCCAAGCGACACATACAACCGATTCCCGTCCGAAGGATCGCACAGGTCACCGAATGCATTCTGATCCAGCAGGTCACGCGGGATCTCCTCACAGGTACAAGCGCAGTAGCAGGGACAATTACAATCGTTGTGCTCTACTACACGAAGACCAAGAACCACAGGATCTACCGTTTCTACAACGCCGGTAGGAAGATTGGTGGTCCTTGTATTGTTGCACCAAGGCGTGCAGCGGTTGATCTCAGGATCGCTGCGGAAAATACTGACATTTCCCTCCCCGCCGTATAAAATTACCGTTTTATCCAAAACGGCGATTCCGTCGAATTCCTGTGCGCGTCCCATACCGGTACACGCTTCCAGCCGTACCTGAATATAGAACCGGGTATTGAGCTGATAAAAACCGCGATTGAACTGAATTTCATCGACATCAATGTGTGTGCACAGGATTCTCGCACACTCCACACGAACCGTAGCGGCAGACCGATCGATGATTTCCTGACCTGCATTGGAAAGATAGACGCGTACATTTTCGTAGCAGTCTCTGTCCCGGCAGGAATCCAGTACACGGTTTGTATCAATGCAGACGGTCTCTCTGGCACCGGAGGAGGCGCTTGTCGAGTTGCAGGAGCATCTGTTCTCTGACATGGATGATTATCCCCCCATAAAAATATTATCGAGACACATAACGCGCCTCGATAATATCTTATGCAACTCTCGCAATCCTGCCAAACACCATGCCGGATCTCAAATATATTTTTTTAATCCTTCTGTCAGGTCATCCGGCGCCATAGAGGCCGTCATCACAACACGGAATCCTGAAGCTTCGCTCAAAGCGTTTACTTCGTCTACGAAGACCGAAAAAGCCTGCAAGTCTCCCCGGCAGATTTTCAGGGTAGAATCAATGAACAAATCGGTAATGTCGTGATCGCTTGCCGAAATACCGGCGATGAAACCATACAGCGCCTGGGCATCCTCCACTGCATAGGCATCTACATCAATCAGGCGGGCTTTGTGTGTAATATCATAGTTCAGTTTGTTTCCTTTTTCAATGCAGATCACCGATCCTTTGCTGGAAGCCACAGCTCCGTTGACCATTTCAATGAGAGTTTTCGTTTTCCCGGTACCTCTTACGCCAACGATCAGTTTTACCATATTCATTCTCCTTTGCTGTGTTTTGCAGCGATATTCACCGCTTTGATTTCATCATACACCAAATTCCGGAAAATTTCAATAGAATTTTCGTAAATTGCACCCAATCAACAAATTATTTTATGCGTGCATCCAATTCTGCCTTTTCTTTTTCATAGCCCGGCTTTCCGAGAAGTGCAAACATATTCTTCTTATATGCCTCCACCCCAGGCTGGTCAAAGGGATTGACGCCCAGCATATATCCGTCCACCGCACAGGCAAGTTCAAAGAAATACATCAGATATCCCAGAGAATGCGCACCGCGATCCCGGATCTCGAGTACAATATTCGGAACGCCTCCGTCATTATGCGCCAGCAACGTTCCCAACATGGCCGTTTTGTTTACATAATCCAACTCTTTTCCGGAAAGGAAATTCAACCCGTCTACATTGGAAGGATCGTCCGGAATCACAAAATGATTGCCGCAATCCTGAACATTCAATACAGTTTCAAACAAATTGCGTACACCGTCCTGAATATACTGACCGAGAGAATGCAGATCCGTAGAAAAATTCACAGAATCCGGAAGCAGTCCTTTTCCGTCTTTGCCTTCGCTTTCCCCGAAAAGCTGCTTCCACCACTCACAGAACATTAGCATATATGGCTCATAACCAACCATAATTTCCGTAGCGGCGCCCTTCCGGTACAGAATCGTACGCAACGCAGCATACTTCAAAGCGTCATTTTCCAGCAGATCTCCGGATGCCAGCTCGGTGCGTGCATCCGCGGCTCCGCGCATCAGCGCATCGATGTCGATTCCGGCAACGGCGATGGGCAGGAGGCCGACTGCCGTCAATACCGAAAACCGCCCTCCCACGTCGTCTGGCACAACAAACGTTTCATAACCATTCTCATCCGAAAACTTTTTCAGCGTTCCGCGGCTTTTATCTGTGGTGGCAAAAATGCGTTCGCGCGCTCCGGCTTCCCCATATTTCCGTACGAGCAACTCCCGGAAAACACGGAAAGCAACGGCCGGTTCGGTTGTCGTGCCGGATTTACTGATGACATTGACGCAGATATCTTTTCCTTCGCAAATCGAAAGCAATTCTGTCAGAGCGTTTGGGCTGATATTATTTCCCGCAAAATAAATGTCCGGCGTATCCTTTTTCAAAGCGTTATACAACGGAGAACGAACAAACTCAATCGCTGCACGTGCTCCGAGATAGGACCCACCGATGCCGAGAACCACAAGGATATCACAGGTCTTGCAGATTTTTTTCGCCGCGGTTTTGATACGGGAAAATTCCTCGCGATCATATGCCACTGGTAAATCCAACCACCCCAGAAAATCGTTGCCTGCTCCAGTCCGCTCCATCAGGGTGGTGTGCGCCTGCTTTACTGCCGGACGAATATTTTCCAGTTCATGCGGTGCAACAAATTTCTGCACAAACCTATCGTTCAGTTTTACTGTCATTTTTTACCTCCGGAATGCCTGTTACGGCATCATTTTTGATACCTATATTATACAGGATTCCATTCCGCTTTTCAACTGCATTTTCAAAAATCCGCTATGTGCGGTTGGTAAAACAGGTGCGGAGAATCCGGAGGAAGATTTCCGTCCAGGAAATTTTTGCAATGGTTTCGGAAGCGACAATGTCGCATTCGCCGATTTTTTCTTCCCCAACGTAATAACTCACCGTCCCCACCTTATCACCTTCTCCGATCGGCGCCGCCAGAGTGGGGGGGATTGCGACCTGTGTAGTTATATGCGCAAGATCTCCTTTATCTACCAATGCAGAGAAATCCTTTGCCAGGATCCGGCAGCTGTCCTGAATCCCACCTGTTACGCGTGCCTCTCCCATATCGGTCGGATCCGCGTGATACAGTGCATAGTTGGCAAAACCGTAATCCAGCAGCTTTTTCGCTTCCTCATTTCGGATATCGCGTGTAGGAGACCCCATAACCACCGTGATCAGATGCATACCGTTGCGCATTGCCGTTGCACTGATGCAAAAGCCGGCTTTGGCCGTGGATCCGGTTTTTAATCCTGTGGCTCCCGGATAAAAACGAATAAGACGGTTGGTATTCGTCAACCCGAATGCGCCGTTGCGCACCGTGTCCATCCAGATAGAGCTATATTCCAAAATCAGCGGATGGGATATCAATGCACGGGACATAATGGCTACGTCACGGGCACTGGTATAATGATTCACGGTTGTATCATCCAATCCGTTCGTATTCTCAAAATTGGTATTTTGCATCCCCAATTCTGCCGCACGTTCATTCATTTTTTTCACAAATGCTTCAATAGATCCGCACAAATGTTCTGCGAGCGCCGCCGCCGCGTCATTTGCGCTGGCAATGACCACGGACTTTATCATATCGCGAACGCACATCTGTTCGCCTGCCTCCAGATATATCTGTGATCCGCCCATGGAAGCCGCTGTGTCGCTGGTGGTCACCATATCGTCCAACCCTATTTTCCCCTGATCTACTGCTTCCATGACCAACAAAAGCGTCATAATTTTTGTAATAGAAGCGGGCGGCAATTTTTCGTCGGCATTCTGCTCATACAGAATTTTCCCGGTTTCATACTCCATCAGCACTGCAGAAACGGCATTCAGATTCAGAGCAGATGAGCCGCTCGACGGGCTCTCTTCCTCCTCAACGGCAAGTGCCGTCCGGAAATACAGCGGAAGGATCAACAGTGTACACAGGAGCAACGCAACGGATCCGCGCAAGAAAGCTTTCATATGTTTATCTCCTTCTTTTTTTGCGTTGTTCCATTGTATGATCCGTCCTGGCGGAATATGAAAGAGCCGCCTGCTGCCGCAAGCGACTCTTCGGAATTTATGACCGAATCAACGGTTCTTCATAATCTTTGCGCGTACAAGCACAGACTCCGATATCTTCATACTTCCCCTTGATCAACATCATACCGCGGTGGATTCCTTCAAATTTCAGGCCGCACCGTTCCATTACGGCACGGCTGGCATAGTTTTCTTTCATATAGCGTGCCTCGACCCGATACATATGCAGTGTTTCAAAGGCGTAACGCAGAATCGTAGAGACCGCTTCACATGCATATCCCCTGTGCCAATAGGCCGGGTTAAGTACATACCCGATTTCCGCCGCATCGTTTGGCGGGTCAAAACGCGTAAAACCGCAGGTACCTATCATATGTCCGTCATCCAGGTTCACTACCGCAAAATCATAAAACTCCCCTACTCGATACCTACTTGTCATATAGTCAATATACTGTCTGGTATATCCCAATGAAGGATGTTCTCGCCATGTCAGATAGCGTGTCACCTCTGGCAATCTGGCGTAAGCATACATATCTTCCGCGTCTTTCGGCATCAGGCGACGAAGCGTCAGGCGAGCTGAATGCAATGTTGGCATATTGGAAAAGACACGGACCAAATCTTCCTTTCGCACACAATTTCCCCCTGCTTCATATCTGTATAAGATTATATCTGTGCATTGGGGCGCTGTCAAGCATTCCGCGCAAGATTTATGTTGCAGATTCAACAGCACAAAACAAAATTGTACCGTTCATAATTTATAGTTGAAATTCTTGCCATAATATGCTATGCTAATAGAAATTTCATAGGAATGTCTTGTGTTGCATATACCATAGTATTCTATGCAATGCACGGAGGCTTGCTTATGAAGGATGATTTGCCGCCGATCCCACTTAAATTCGCATATCGACGCCGCAGCTTTTCTGCAGATTATATACAGTTGCCAATATTATCTGCTTTGAATTATCTTCTGTTTTTCGTGCTAGGGCTATTCATCTTTCGTATTTTTTCTCCTGTTTTCCCCGCGGCGCAATGTCAACTTCTGAACAATTTTCTGCTGTTGGCAGAGAGGGATCCTGCCCCTTTGCAACAAACCTTTCCTTTTATTCTGCACTGCCTTTTTCCTGAAATCCTGTTCTTTTCTCTTTGCTTTCTCTTCGCTTTTTCCTATTTCTGCCGTACCTTGCAGTTTTTTCTCCTTTCTTATCGGGCTGTTACTGTAGGCATTGCCATCGCTGCCGGAGAAAGTCTGTTCCGCGCAGGTTTGATTGGCACCACTGTTTTTACCATTTTCCTTGCATTACATATCCTGCTGTCTGCCATGCTTCTCTCCCTTTCCTGCCACGCCGTTCGCCTGTCTTCTTTCCTGCGTCCACTCGGATTCCGACAGTTCGGTCTCATCCTGCGAGCGATTGTTATCCTCTTCCTTCATTTGCTTGCCATGCTTTGCGTGGCCTTCATTTCCTGTTTTCTCATTTATCTGATTCTCTGAAAAGGAGTACTATGCTTTGGAAAAGCATTCCGGAAAAAAAAGGAAGTTCAAACTTTTCGATACCCAACGCGAGGGCAAAGGCGTCAGCAAGGATGACGTCTATACAAAGCCCGATCTGAAAGGCTTCTTCATAAAATACAAACAAAGTTTCGGTCGCCTTTTATCCGTCAATCTGCTAATGGTTTTGGGCAATTTCCCTTTGCTTTTTGCCCTTTTGGCTTTGGCTCCCTTTTCACGGATTCCCTACACCACTCCGGCGTATGAATCCTTTCCTCTCCTTCGAGGGCTCCTTCTTCAGCAAACCGAAATTTCTGCCTCTACACTCGCAACCTTCGGCATGGAGGGCCTGCAAGTGGAGGCAAATGCCATGACAACGGGTACCTATGTTCTTTTCGGACTTTCTTTGCTCGTGCTTTTTACCTTTGGTCTGGTCAATGCCGGCAGCACCTATATTCTGAGAAATATGGTGCGCGGAGATCCGGTCTTCATTCTTTCAGACTTCTTCTATGCCGTTCGTCGAAACTGGAAGCAGGCACTTCCCTTTGGGATCATCGATCTGATTATCCTGCTTTGGATTCCTTTTGATATCTACTATGTTCTGTCTTCTATGGACGGATTTTTCGGCACCATCATGTTCGGCGCCGTATTGGCAATTGGTCTCATTTACTTCTGGATGCGATTCTATATTTATCTGCAAATGGTGACCTTCGACCTGTCACTGAAAAAATTGTTGAAAAATTCCCTGATTTTTGCCCTCCTCGGATTCAAAAGAAATCTCATGGCAACGCTCGGAATTCTAACTCTTTTGTTGATTGTTTTCCTTCTGGCTTTCGGCTTCCAGGGAATTCTGTTCTCTACCGCCATCCTTCTTCCTCTTGTTCTGCTCTTTTCCAATGGCGCGTTTATGTCAACATATGCAGCTTATTACAAAATAAAAGAAATCATGATTGATCCCTATGTATCTCCGGAAGACACAGCCGATACAGACGGAAGCCTTCCGGAAGACGGGGAAAACACTGCCCTCCCGCCAGAAAACAATACGGACAACTCTTCCCCCATAGAAGAAACACCATCCGCGCTTCCATCGATGGGATCCTCTTCCGATTTGCAGCCAGACATTCAACCGGATGCGGGCGACCCTTCTTCTCCGTAAATCAATTCTGATACTGTCACAAACTGATACCCGCGCGCAAGCAGCGCGGGTATCAGTTTTTTCAATGCGGGAATTGTCTGACTTTCTCCGTTTACAAAGTCATGAAATAAGATAATATCTCCACCGGAGGAATGGTCTTCTACATGGCGGATAATTTCCATGGAAGAAGGATGCGCCCAATCCTTTGGATCCACACTCCATAAAATAGCAGTTTTGCCCGTGTCCTGCAAGAGAACCGGAAAATCCGATCCGTAAAATCCCTGCGGCGGGCGAAACAGAGTAACGTGGTCGCAACCGATCTTCTTCAGGACCGCATCGGTCTTTCGGATTTCTTGTGCGAGCATCGCACTGGTGGTATTCCGAAAAGGCGGATGGCTGTAGGTGTGATTTCCGATTTCATGCCCGGCGTTTACGACTTTTTTCGCTATTTCTGGATAGTATTCTACATTCTGCCCTATAAAGAAAAAGGTGGCTTTGATCTGATAAGAATCTAAAATTTCCAGAATTTTTTCGGTATACGAAGGATGCGGTCCGTCATCGAACGTAAAGGCAATTTTTTTTGCGGTGGCATCATTGCCGTGATAATAAATGACCTGACGTCCGGACGCACCGACTACCGGTACGCTGCATAAAACCAGCAAGAATAGGATCAGCAGAATAAAAGCGATCCAGCGGGAAACAGGAAGAGAATGGCGGTGCGGGATTTTGCTTCTCATTTGGAACACCTTTTCACCAATTCATCGAGGGTTCCGAACCGGTATCCCTGCTCTTTCAATGTGCGGATGATCTCCGGGAGAATCTCTGCATTGGTAGCAGATGTGGGATGAAGAAGCAAAATCGCTCCGTTATGAATATTGTCCAGAATTTTCTTTTTGGCAAAATCCACCGTTGGTTGGTCATCATTATCCCAATCCGCATAGGCAAAGCTCCAGAAAACAGTGGTATAGCCCAGTTCCTTGGCATACTCCAAATTGGCCTTGGAATACTTCCCCATAGGAGGCCGGTAATATTTGGACAGCACCTTCCCTGTCGTTGCGCTGTACAGCTCTTCCAGACCTCGCAACTCGTTTACGAATGTCTCACGGTCACAGCAGGTCATATCCTTGTGATTCATGGTGTGATTGCATACAAGATGTCCTTCCTCCGCCATGCGCCGTATCAGTTCCGGTTCGTCCTTTATAAGATGTTTCAGAACAAAAAATGCGGCAGGAACTTTTTCCTCTCGAAGCGTATCCAAAATACGTGCAATGTTTCCGTTTTCATATCCGGCATCAAAGGTAAGATACAGGATTTTCTCACCTTGTTCGCCGCCGCAACTTCTGTCCAGATAATAGGCGTCATATTTTTCAATATCCGACTGTTTGCTGTCGAGAACCGGCTGCTCATGCGCCGTATTTCTCTTGATATACCAACTCATCGCTTCCTGACTGTCGCCGACAGAGCTTGCATCCACGGATAGAAAGCAGGAAGACAGCAAGAATACGGACAAGACCAGACATATGCCAGTCGTGATTTTGATTGCTTTTTTCATTCTATTTCTCCGTTTGTGTGAGTCATTCTGCTCTTATTTTCTGCGCTTCTATCCGATTTACTCAGGCAATCTGCGGCTTTTCTGTCTGAAAATTACAAGGAAAAATGCCGAAGACAATGCATTATCCATTGTCTCCGGCATTTATTGCAAGGATATTCTTATTTGTACTTGCGCTTGCGAGCCGCTTCCGACTTCTTCTTGCGTCTGACGCTCGGCTTCTCATAGCATTCTCTTTTCCGCAGTTCGGTCGGAACACCGGACTTTACGTACTGACGCTTGAACCGACGCAGAGCGCTGTCCAGCGTTTCATTTTCTTTTACTCTGACTTCTGCCATCCCAATATCCCTCCCTTCGCATGTGCAAAGAGCTTAAAATCTCCTGACATTCCTCTATATTATATCGTTTTTCTTTTGGTTTGTCAAGTACTTTTTTCCTGTGCAAGCCAGGAAATATTTCATTTTATGGGCAATCGGATTTTTCCCTTAGCGTAGAACCAAATTGACAATTTTTCCTGGCACCACGATCTCCTTGACAACGGTTTTTCCCTCCAACATTGCCTGGATGCGCGGTTCTGCTTTCGCAGCCGCAAGGGCGGCCTCCCGTGAGGCATCTTTATCCAGTATCACCGTGGCGCGCAGTTTCCCATTGATCTGTACTGCTACCTCAATCGTAGCGTCCACCGTTTTTGCTTCATCGTATTCCGGCCATGCAGCTTGTGCACACAGACCTTCTCCGCCCATACGGCTATACAGCTCCTCGCACAAATGTGGTGCGAACGGGCAAAGAAGACGGATGAATACCATATAATCCTCACGAGATATATGTTTTTCCTCCGATACCGTATTGATCAGGCTCATCATCGCGGCGATGGCTGTATTGAATTTCATCTCCTCAATGTCTGCATCCACCTTACGGATGGTTTTATGCAATGCACTTTCCACCTCAGGTGAAGATGGCTCATCGGTAGTCAGTTCGTAAAGATCCGCAAAGCGCTCAAGAAATCGCTTACATCCCTTCACACCGGTCTCTGACCACGGAGCGGCGCTGGCATAATCCCCCATAAACAATATATATGTCCGGAGAACATCTGCGCCGTATACATCCACTACTTCGTTGGGATCTACCACATTTCCCTTGGATTTGCTCATTTTTTCCCCGTCCGGTCCCAGGATCAGACCCTGCGCGGTTCGCTTGGCATAGGGCTCCCGTGTCGGCACCTCGCCGATATCATACAGAAAACGGTGCCAGAAACGGGAATAAATCATGTGACGGGTTACATGCTCCATTCCTCCGTTGTACCAGTCCACCGGCAACCAATACTTCAATTTGTCCGCGTCGGCAAAGCAGGTGTCGTTGTGCGGATCCACATAACGGAGAAAATACCAGGAAGACCCCGCCCACTGCGGCATGGTATCGGTTTCCCGCCGGGCGTCCCGCCCGCACCGCGGACATTTGCAATGGACAAATTCGGGGATTTTTGCCAACGGGCTCTCTCCGCCTTCCCCAGGCGAGAACTCTTTGACATCCGGAAGACGCAAAGGAAGCTCCTCATACGGTACCGGCACTATGCCACAATGCGCACAATGTACAATCGGAATTGGCTCGCCCCAATAGCGCTGCCGGTTAAAGGCCCAGTCCTTCATTTTATACTGCACGCCAGCTTCTCCGATTCCCTTTTCTTCTAAGTACGCAAGCATGCGGGCAATCGCATCTTTTTTGTTTGTGATTCCGTCCAGGAAGCCGGAATGGATCATCCTTCCGTCGCCGGTATAAGCTGCTATACGGATGTCGCCGCCTTCTATAACCGGAAGGATCCGAAGACCGAATTTCCTGGCAAATGCATAGTCACGTTCGTCGTGCGCAGGAACAGCCATGATCGCCCCGGTCCCATATCCCATCATAACATAATCGGCAATAAAGACCGGAATTCCCTCGCCGGAAACCGGATTGACCGCCGTAATTCCCTGCAGGCATACGCCGGTTTTTTCTTTTGCCAGTTGCGTGCGCTCAAACTCGGTCTTCTTCTGGCAGGCCTCCTGATAGGCTTTCACTTCCTCCATGTTGCGGATCCTGTCACGCAATTTTTCCAGCAACGGATGCTCCGGTGCAATGACCATAAAGGTAACGCCAAACAGAGTGTCCGGTCTTGTCGTATAAATGCGCAGTTGCTCCTCGCTGTCCTGAATCCGGAAATTCACAAAAGCACCGGTGGATTTTCCGATCCAGTTTTCCTGCTGCAGACGTACATTGGGCAGATAATCCACCTCATCCAACCCCTGCAACAGCTTGTCCGCATACGCGGTAATCCGCAAATACCAAACATCTTTTGACTTCTGTATAATTTCGCTTTTACAGATATCGCAATGTCCCCCCTGGGAATCCTCATTCGAAAGAACCACCTTGCAACTGGGGCAGTAATTTACCAGAGCGGTATCCCGAAAAACCAGTCCGTGCTCAAAAAGTTTCAGAAAAATGTACTGTGTCCATTTATAATAGGATTCCTGTGTGGTATCGATGACACGCGACCAGTCAAAGGAAAATCCGACACGCTGGAGTTGCTCGGTAAACTTCCGTATATTCCGATCGGTCACCTCCCGCGGGTGAATTCCGGTTTTGATGGCGTAATTTTCTGTCGGCAGACCGTAAGCGTCAAATCCGATCGGAAACAGAACATTGTACCCCTGCATACGTCGCTTGCGGGAAATCACCTCGAGCCCGGCATAGGCCTTGATGTGTCCCACATGCATCCCTGCACCGCTCGGATACGGAAATTCTACCAGGCCATAGAATTTCGGCTTGTCACTTTTGTCCTGGGCTGCAAATACCCCGGCCTCTTCCCATTTCTTCTGCCACTTTGGTTCAATCTGTTTCGGATCGTATTTCATTCCTCGGTATCTCCTTCTCCTTTTATGGTCCTGTCTGCCTCCTCAAACAATTCCTGCAACCCGATCTCTCCGGAAGGATTCAGCAGACGTTCCAGATTGTAATATTCGCGTGCTTCGTGTGAAAAAATATGCACCAGTACGCTTCCGAAATCGATCAGAAGCCATTCATTTCCTTCCAGACCTTCGGTGCGGTAGGAAGAAATACCTTTTTGATGTAACCGGTAAATTGCCTCGTCGGCAAGCGCACGCATATGTGTAACAGAGCGCCCAACCGCAATGACATAATAATCGGCAATCACCGTGGTATCATCCACGCGAAAAAGACGGATATTCTCCCCTTTCTTTCGGTAGAGAGCAACCGCGGCTTCCTCCGCAATGCCAAGCGAATTCACGGGGCTGAGCATAGGGGCCGCGGCGGAAGATTCTGTCCGCCGCGGTTCATTGGTTCGACTTTCCATGCTGTTATTTCTCCAATATTTTCAGATTTTTCAGATCTTTTTCCGAATAATAACGGATGTCGTATCCGTTTGCATAGTATATATTTTCAAAATGCGTTTTTTCGTTAACGAATCGGCCTTCCGGATCAAAGTTTTCCCGGGAAATTTCCGTAGAAAAACAAGTGTGCAGGAGCTCTGCCGTTGCTTCGCGATTTATAACGTAATACCATGTTCCCGTATTTTCCTGTTCCCGTGTTGCCTCGCCGGGAAGCGAAACAAAAATCTTTTCGACATCGTTTCGGTGCGTGTAAAAATCCGTAATGACCGGCAGTAAATTTTTACCGCCATACGACACAAGAACTCCTTTTGGCGGTTGCAACGCCAGCTCAAGCACCCGCATAGGTGTCATCTGTTCCGCCGCCTGACGGAGAAAAGCGGCAAGAAAAAGTTTCTGTGCATCGATTCTCCCAAGATCCCCCTCAGCATACCCGCTTCGGTACCGGACGTATTGCAATGCCTGATCTCCTGTCAACCGCACATCACCGGCCGGCAAGGAAATGTGCAGATCCTGGGACGGGTCGTCATACGACAATGCGCTCGGCAAAGACATGCGCACCCCACCGATTTCGTCAATCAACTGAGAAACTGCCGAAAGATGCACCGCCGCGCATCCGTCAATCCGGATCTGCAAAGCCTCGGAAAGAACCGACGCCGTCTGACGCGCCGCACTTGCTTCGTCTGCTCCTGCAAGGAGACAGGAAGCATATATATGATTCAGTTTGGGCAGGCCTTCTCCGCTTTCCATATACGTGTCCCGCGGCAGCTGCAGGAGTACAAGGCGATGATCCGAAACCGTATACCGTACAAGCAGATTCATATCGGTATTGGACGCCGCCTCGTCCAGTCCCAGAATCAAAAAGGTCACGTCCGATGCAGCAGACTCATCTCCGTTCCCAACCATGCCTAAACGGTGAGCGATCAGAAGTCCTGTCCCACCTGCCAGAAATACGGTCAATGCCAGAAAAAACACAATGACTCTTTTTTTCATATAAAACGCAGCTCCAACATTTTTTGTTAGTCTGCGTTAAACCGCGCGCGTTATACGGATGCAAATTTTTCAAGCAGTGCGTTCCTTGCATCCACCGTCTCCGGCGCAATCGCTGCTTCCTCGCGGATCAGACAGGAAACGGTCATATCATAGGAAGTCAACAGGATCCGGTCGAGATGCTCAAGAAGCTTGGCTTTGTCGGTTCCGATGCCGGCATAGCCCTGCCAGAAAAGTGCACGTAGCTTCACGCAATCCGGAAAGGTCCGCGTATCATCGATATAGTCCGCAAGATACAGCAACTTGGCAAACAGGGACATATCCCGTGCACCGGTAGTATGCTTGCGTATGGCATCCAGCACGTCCTGCGTAGCATACTCCGGATAAAATTCTGCAATAACAGGACAGGCGGTTTTTGCGTGAAAGGTCTTCGGAGATATCCGGTCTGCGGCTGTAACAGGAATGGAATACTGTGCACAGAGAGCAAGCTGTTCTTCCACCGAACGCTCTTTGGTAATATCATGCAGAAGCGCCGCAGCGCGCAACTCCTGGATACGGTCCGGTAGATAGATCTCCCCAAGACGCGCAATTTCTCTTTCTACGCCCAGCGTATGCCGGTATCGCTTCTCGCTCATACCGGTTCCGACACGCTGCCGTAATGTATCCAGCATTTCTTCGTTTATTTCCGATAAAGATGACATTGATCAATATACCTCCTTACCTTCGGATTCAGATACCGGGTTGTATCCTCCCCCTTTGCAACCGACGTCCGGAGAATCGAAGAGGAAATTTCTACGGGAGTAAAGGCCAGCGGTCGGACCGTTGCACCATATCGGGTACGGTAAAAATTCGCTTTCACGGAAAGCCGCGCTTGTTCGGCATTGTTTTGGCGCTCCGCATACACGATTTCTGCAAGGCGGAAAATTTCCGGCGCACAATACCAGGTATCCAACGAAAGGAACATATCCGCACCGCAAAGAAGAATGGAGGTATCTTCATCGCATGCCAGCTCCCGCAATGTCAGAACCGTATAACTCTTTCCTCCGCGGCGAATTTCCATATCACTCACCGTAACGGAAGGAAGTTCGGCAAAAGCGAGGCGACACATCTCCATACGATTCTCCGGAGTGGCATCTCCGGACAGAAGTTTATGCGGTGGAACACAGGCAGGGATGATCAGCATGCGATCCGGCTTTTCCTGCGCCAGAAAAGCCGAAACCGCGTGAAAGTGCCCCATGTGCGGCGGAGAAAAGGTCCCACCGTAAATTCCAATCCGCATACAGTTACTCCAAAACGATCCGCGGGTTGGATTTGGACGGACGGTACAGCACAAATCTTCGCCCGACTACCGAGATTACCGCAGCACCGCAGGTGACTGCCAGAAGTTCCGCTGCCTCCCCGGCATCGTACAGAGAATTTTCCAGCACCGAAACCTTAATGAGTTCACGCGCCTCCAATGCATTGGAGATCTGCCGACATGTTTCTCCGGAAATCCCGTTTTTCCCAATCTGAAAAATGGGGGAAAAGTCGTTGGCGAGTGAGCGGAGAGCAGCACGGTTCTTTCCGGACAGTGCCAGGCGATTCTTTTCTGCAAAAGCGGTAAAGCGGTTACCGAACGCGCGGATGGCCTTGCCTCTGTGGCTGACCATATTCTTCTCCTCGGGCGTCATTTCTGCAAAGGTTTTATCGGCAGGCGGATAGAAAAACAGCGGATCGTACCCGAAGCCGCCCCCCCCGCGATAGTCGGACAAAATTCGTCCTTCACAGGATTTTTCTACGGAGATTTCCCGCCCGTCCGGGAAAACGCAAACGATGGCACAAACATACCGGCCGCTGCGCTCCTTCTCGGGGATCTCCGAAAGCGATGCCAGCAATTTCCGATTGTTGTTTTCATCATTGCTTGGCTCTCCTGCATACCGCGCCGAATATATCCCAGGTGCACCGCCAAGGCTATCCACGCACAGGCCGGAATCGTCCGCAATCCCAATATAGCCGAGCCGTGCAGGAACCGAGGCCTTGATACGCGCATTGGCAACAAAGCTGTCTCCGTTCTCTTCTATTTCCTCAGAAAATCCGATATCTTCCAGAGAAAGCACTTCCACCTCCGAAAGTGCTCCTCCCTGCGCGCGGAGGAGCGTGCGCATTTCCGCCATTTTCTTTTTGTTTCGGGATGCCAGTACGATCTTCATCATAATTATGCAAACAGGGCGTCGGTGAATGCATCGGCATCAAAAGGCCGCATGTCATCGATTTTTTCGCCCACTCCTATAAATTTCACGGGAATTCCCAACTCGCGACGAATGGACAGCACGATTCCGCCCTTTGCTGTTCCATCGAGTTTGGTCAGGATCAGTCCGGTAATCTCCGCCGCAGTCTTGAATTCCCTGGCCTGATTCACCGCATTCTGTCCGGTCGTGCCATCCAGAACCAAAAGGGTTTCCACCACACTGTCCGGCAGTTCCCTTGCAATCACCCGGCGGATTTTTGCAAGTTCCTCCATAAGATTCTTTTTGTTGTGCAGGCGGCCGGCCGTGTCGATCATCAGAACATCCGCTTTCCGGCTTTGTACGGCATGTATGGCGTCAAACACAACCGCTGCGGGATCCGCCCCCTGATCCTGCCGGATCAGCTCGGTACCGCTCCGTTCACACCATACAGCCAGCTGCTCTGCCGCAGCCGCACGGAATGTATCGGCCGCAGCAACTACAACTTTCTTTTTCTCTTGCTTCAATACTGCTGCGATCTTCCCGATAGAGGTGGTCTTTCCCACGCCGTTGACGCCGATCACCAGAATAACGGTCGGTACCGTACTAAGATCCAGCGGCGCATGGTCACCGATCAGTTCCCGGATGATTTCCTTCAATGCATTGCGTACATCCTCCGGCTTCTTGATTCTGCCGTCACGGATTTTCTCACGCAAAAGATCCAGGATCTCCTCTGTTGTCTCTACCCCTACATCTGCCGATATCAGAAGTTCCTCCAGTTCTTCGAGAAACTCCTCGTCTATCCGGACAAATTTTTTCAGCAGATTATCCACACCGCCAAACAGCGAATTTTTGGTTTTCTGCAGCCCCTGCTTCAGTTTTTCAAAGAAGCCCATCGGTAAACTCCTTATTCTTGCTTTCAATTTCGTTGACGTCCATGGCAATTACCTTGGAAATGCCGCGCTCCGGCATCGTAACACCGTACAGCCGATCCGCGATCTGCATCGTGCCGCGCCGGTGTGTGATCAGAATAAACTGTGTTTCGCCGCAGAACCGTTTGATATACTCGCCCAAACGATATACATTGACCTCGTCCAGCGCCGCTTCGATCTCATCCAGAAGACAAAAAGGCGTGGGATTGACTTTCAGGATGGCAAAGAAAAGCGCACATGCCACAAACGCCTGCTCACCGCCGGACAAAAGAGAAAGATTCTTGATAATCTTTCCGGGAGGCGCCGCTTTGATCTCGATTCCGCAATTCAGCACATCTTCCGGATCCGTCAGAAGCAATTCCGCCTGCCCACCACCGAACAGTTCCCGGAAAACGATTCCAAAATTGTGATTGATTTTTTCAAAGGCTTCGACAAAGCTTTTTTTCATCTCTGCCTCGATTTTTTGTACGATTTCTGTAAGTTCTTCACAGGAGCGATTGAGATCGTTCACCTGCTCGGACAACGCTTCATACCGATCCTTTACCTGGTCGTATTCCTCGATGGCGGCAATATTCACCGATCCGAGCGAACGGATTTTCTGCCGGCACTCGCTTTGCAAATTGACGTATTCCGCATGGTTCTGTGGCGTAACAGGCGGATAATTCAGATTCCGCGCGTCCTCTGTCGACAATTCATAGTCATCGTACAATTTCGAACCAAGGCGGTCATACTCATCGCGGAGACGTTCCAGTTTTCTGGTATTCCTGGTATGGGATTCCGTACACAGATCCTTTTGATTGTGCTTGTTGCGTATCTGCAATTTGAGTTCTGTCAGGCGCTTGTCGTATTCGTCGTTATCGGCCTCCACCGATGCACGGTTACTGTCAATCTGCGAGAGATGATCGTTCAGTTCTTCCCTTTCTTTCCGGTTCTCTTGCATGCGCCTCTTCTGCTCTGCCTGAAAGGTTTCATGGTCTGCAATCCTGCCTCGCTGACTTTCGCTTCCTTCGGACAGTTCCCGGATCCGCTGACTGGCTGCGTCGGTCTGTACCCCCACGGCCTGTATATCCTTTGCATTCTCTGCCATGCGGATCTGCAAGGCAGAAGCACGCTCGATCAGAGAATCTCTTTCGTCCAAAAGCGTGCTTCTTTCGCGTTCCAGCTCCATACGGTAATCCGCAATAGCACGGATCTCTTCCTCCAATTGGGAAAGCGTTCCCGAAAGCTCCTGGATTTCCGCCTCGCACTGTGTTCCGCTATTCAGAAGCGCCTCCCGGTCTGCACGGAGTTTCGCGGTCAGATTCCGATTGGCCTCCCACTTTGCATTTGCATTGTCCAGTGCCGCAAACTGCGCACGGGACATAGTCAGAAGAAGCTCCTTCTGTTGCTCCGCTTCACGGACTTCATTATGTATCCGTGTCAGTTCACCGTCACATTCCGCAATTTCTTTTTCCAATGCCTGGACTTTCTTATCAACGCCTGCGGCTTCCTCCGTCAGTTGTTCAATCTCGGCGCCCCGTGTCATAATACCACTGTCATGCTTCACCGATCCGCCGGTAAACGATCCGCCGGCATTGATTACCTGCCCATCCAGCGTAACCAGCCTTACACGGTAACGTAGCAACCTGGCCGCATCGGTGGCATGATCGATTGTATCAAACACTACGGTCCGGATCAGAAGCCATTCGATGATGTCCTTGTAAGCCGGATCAAATGTAACCAGTCTGTCCGCGCGTCCCACATAGCCGGCACAGGAAGCAGCGCGCCGTACCTCCTCGGTTTCCCCGGAGGAACGGATCGCACTCACAGGATAAAAGGTCGCACGACCGGCGCGGTTATCCTTCAGGCAGCGGATAGCCGCCTTTGCTGTCTCTTCGTTGTCAACGACAATGTTCTGTATGTTGGCCCCGAGTGCGGTCTCAATGGCCACAATATGTTCGGGAGAGGCGCCGATCAGCTTGGAAAGTGGTCCGTATATTTTTCCTGCTCCGCGAATCCCACCCTGTTCGTACTTCTGCATGACAAAGCGCACACTGTTGTTGTACCCTTCAAAGTGTTCTTCCATGCGACGCAAGGTATCCGCACGCTGCAGCAAAGAACTCTTCTGCACTTTGAGCGCCGTCGCCTCATCTACGCGACTTGCACGCAGCCCATTGATACGATCCGTTTCCTCGGTTCCCTCGCGGATAACCGTATCGTATTCCGCGATTTTAGATTTAAAGCCCGCTGCATTTTTTTCACAGCGTTCCGCCTCTGCGGCCAACTGCGTTCCCTCTTCTTCATATCGGGAAATTTCCGCCGAAAGTTCGTCGCTTTTTCCGCTGTCCGACTCTTTTGTATTCCGCAAGACATCCAGACGCACACGTATATCTACCGCCCGGGATTCCAATTCCCGCGATTCTGTCAACTTTCGGTTCAGCGCTTCTTCTTTTTGTTGTGCCTCCGTCATTTTTTTCTGCTGGTCGGAAAGAATCCCAAGATGCTCGTCACGCAGATTGTCCGCCTCCGCACGCAGTTCCTTTCCTCGCGCTTCGGCCAAAGAGATTTCTTCACGCAAAGAACGGATCGTCTGTTCTGCCTCGCCGATCCGATCATTGCAATCCGCAATCATCTCATCGCGATGCCTGGATTCATTTTCCAGCAGTTGATACTCGTTGTCCAGTCGGTTGATATTTTTGGTATATTCTCGGATCTCGCTCATCAGCTTCTCGGAAAGCAGTCGATTGCTCCGCTGTTCTTCATCCAGCCGATCGTTCTGCGCTTCCAGCGAAGAGAGAGATTCAGATATCAGATTCAACTCATTTTCCGATAGTTTACAGTCATTTTCGGACTTGGCAATATCCTCTCGCAGCTTCTGCGTGTCATACAGCCAAAGCGAGACATCGGCCTGCTTTTTCTGCTCATACAGTTCCAAATATCGTCTCGCCTTTTCGGCGTCTCTTTTCAGCGGACCGACGCGTCCTTCCAGTTCTCCGAGTATGTCGCGGACACGCACCATATTTGTTTCGGTATCGGCAAGCTTTTTCTCCGCCTCCTGCTTTTTGAACCGGAATTTGGAAATTCCGGCCGCCTCCTCAAAGAAATTGCGCCGATCCTCGCTCTTACGCGAAAGGATTTCTGCAATCCGCCCCTGGCCTATGATTGAATACCCTTCCCGCCCGACACCGGTATTCATAAACAATTCGTAAATATCACGCAGGCGGCAAGGTTTCCGATTGATAAAATATTCACTGTCTCCGGCACGATAATACCGACGGGTCACTACTACTTCGTCATACGGCAAATTCAGGCTATGGTGCTCTTTATCGGTATTGTCAAAGGTAACCGAAACCTCTGCAAATCCCATCGGACGCCTGTCATCGGTTCCGCCGAAAATCACATCCTCCATTTTAGTACCGCGGATATTGCGACTCGAAAGTTCGCCGAGAACCCACCGCATCGCATCGGATATATTCGATTTGCCGCTTCCGTTCGGTCCGACAACGACGGTCGTTCCGCGTTCAAAGTTCAGGACAGTGCGGTTGGGGAAGGATTTGAATCCGTGCAGTTCAAGAGTTTTGAGAAACACGCCACGGTACTCCTTTTCTGAATGATGTCATCTACAATATACTTTTTATCTGCCATCTGCTTACATGAATTATATAGAGGTTCAGGGAAAACCGACGTCTTCGGAATCACAAATATCGGGATCGCCAAACAAAACCAGTGCTTCCTTTGCCGCGTTCTCCTCCGCTTCCTGTTTGGAATGACCGTATCCGTTGCCGATAATGTTGCTGTTCAGCATAGCTTGTACAGAAAATACCGGGTCATGCGCAGGCCCTGTGCAGGACACAACGCGATAGGCAAGCTGCTCGCTTCCGTCCTGCTCTACCAATTGCTGCAATCTGGTTTTATAATCCCCACTGCGATACTTCTGACATCCGGAAAGAACCGGGGCAAGCAATCTCATCAGAGTGTCGGCTACACGCTTGTCCGGCCGGGCGCCGGCATCCAGAAAAATCGCCCCGGCAATTGCCTCCATGGTATTGGCCAGAATGGCATCCATGGCGCGCATGCTTTTTTTCTCAATACCACGCCCAAGCAGCAGGAAAGCTTCCAGACCAATTTTCCTTGCAAGGACAGCCAGGGTTTCATTGCATACGAGATTTTGCCGGTAGCGGGAAAGTTCTCCTTCGCTGGCTTTCGGATATTTCTCATAAAGATATCTGCTGACTGTGATCTGAAATACCGCATCTCCCAAAAATTCCAAACGCTCATTACATACAAGGCCGTGTTCGTTGGCGTAGGAAGAATGCGTGAGCGCCTCCGTCAGCAATGCAGGATATGCAAATCGGTACCCCAGCTTTTCTTCCAGTGTGGCCTGCGTATCCCTTTTCGATCTGTCACACATGTATGATTATACCCTCTGTACCGCCGCAACGGTATGGTTCAGTTTTTACGTGTTTGTTTCCTTCTCCCCGCCGGAAGCGGGAAACGAATCCGGGCCGGGATCGGTTCCTGCAGGTGGTGCATTCTCCTCCCGTTTTTCGCTTCGGTCAGGCATACTGGCCGCCATGCGCGCAATTTCAACATTCACCTCTGTCGAAAGCACCGTCATTGCCTGCAAAACCGCATTTTTAACAGCCTTCGCATCCGAACTGCCGTGTGCTTTGATAACGGGCTTGGATATGCCCAGCAGAGGCGCACCACCGTATTCCGATGCGTCAAAACGGGTTTTCAGCTTCTTCAACGGTCCTTTCATCGTTCTGGCCGCCAACATGGTCATGGGATTGGTCATGAAAAGCTCTTTCAACGCCGTCATCATGAATTTGCCCATTCCCTCTGTGTATTTCAGGACAATGTTTCCGACAAATCCGTCGCACAGCAGAACATCACACGGAGAAAACGGCAGATCCTTTCCCTCCACATTCCCGATAAAATTCAGATCCGGATTTCCCGAGAGCAATGCATAGGTTTCCGTCTGCAAAGGAAGACCCTTCCCATGCTCGGTTCCGTTATTCAGCAAGCCGATCCGCGGTTTATGGATACCGTGCAAACGTTCCAGATAATAGGATCCCATATAGGCAAACTGTTCCAGATTTTCTGGTGTAACCGTCAGATTGGCACCGGAATCCATCAGAAGAATGGGGGCAGACAGGGGCAGAACGGTGGCAATTGCCGCACGGCGAATTCCCTTGATACGGCGAACAAGTAATGTGGATCCGGCCAGAAGTGCACCGGTATTTCCTGCGCTTACAAGCGCATCACCATCTCCGCTTTCCAAAAGACGCAGTGCTACGCTCATGGATGAGTCCGACTTTTCCCGTATAACCGAAAGCGGCTTGTCGTCCATATCGATGACCGATTCCGCATGAACAATTTCTAACCGATCCAGAGATATCTCATTGACCAGCGCGATCTCTTCAATAACAGCGCTGTTCCCGACTACGGCAATCGGGATACGGTATTCTTCCGCGGCGAGAGCAGCACCGCGCAACAGTTCAAGCGGCGCGTAATCTCCGCTCATAACATCGACAATGATTTTCATGTGTTATCCTTTCCGGAATCAGTATTCCCCGAAAGTTCGCAATATAGTTCTCGGATGCAGGAAAGTGAACGCTCGGCATATGCGCGGTTCCGTGCCTGCTTTCCGCCTTTTATTTTGGCCGGCAGCGGCTCAATAATGCCAAAATTGGCATTCATGGGCTGAAAATCCTCTCCGCTCCAACCACTGACGTAATGTGCAAGCGCACCGATCTCGGTTGTGCGGGGAAAAACAAACGGAGGCGCTCCACAGGCAAGTCTGGCTGCATTGATCCCGGCAACATATCCGGACGCCGCCGATTCCACATACCCTTCCACGCCTGTCATCTGTCCGGCGAAAAACAGCTGTGGTATGGTACGCATGGCATACGTCGGCGTGAGCACGCCGGGGGAACGGATATAGGTATTCCGATGCATCACACCGTATCGGAAAAAAGCGGCATTCTGCAAACCGGGAATCATACGGAAAACGCGGCGTTGCTCTCCGAATGTCAGGTGCGTCTGGAACCCCACCATATTGTACATGCTTCCCTCGCGGTTTTCCCGACGGAGCTGTACAACGGCATACGGCTCCTTTCCGTTCTGCGGCATGGGTAATCCCACCGGTTTCATAGGACCGTAACGCAGGGTATCCTGTCCGCGTCCGGCCATCACTTCTACAGGCATACATCCTTCAAATACCGCAGGCTCGCTCTCCTGGGCAGTTCTGTCGAACGCTTTCAGAGGAGCGGTTTCTGCCGAAACCAACGCCTGATAGAAAGCCTCGTACTCTTCCCGGTTCATCGGACAGTTCAAATAATCGGTCGGATTCCCTTTCCCGTATCGGGACGCAAAATACGCAGTTCCCATATCGATAGAGGACGCATCTACAATGGGGGCTGCTGCATCATAAAAAGACAGCATCCGCCCTCCCAACAGTCCTGCAATGTCCTCGGCCAGCGCATCGGCGGTCAGCGGCCCACTGGCAATCACCGTAATACCATCCTTCGGAACCGCCAGGACCTCTTTCTCATGCACGGTAATTCCCGGATGGCTGCGTATTTTCCGGGATATATATTCCGAAAAGGCAACACGGTCCACTGCCAATGCGGATCCTGCGGGAACACGGCTGGCATATGCGGCTTCCATCATCAGCGAATGCAATATAGTCAGCTCTTCTTTCAAAAGTCCTACCGCATTGGCAGGGTCGGCAGAGCGCAGTGAATTCGAGCATACCAACTCGGCAAATCCGGGGAAATGGTGCGCAGGGGTATATTTGGACGGTTTCATCTCGTAAAGATCTACCGCCACTCCGAACTCCGCTGCCGCCCATGCGGCCTCGCAGCCGGCAAGACCCGCTCCGATGACGCAAATATGCTCCGCATGCATCATACAGGATCCGTTTCACCGTTTTCCGGTGTATTCTCTACAGCTTCTTCGCGCTTGTATCCACATTTTTTGTCCCGGCACAGAATCAGGCCGCGGCTCTTGCGCAGAAACAGCATTTTTCCACACTTGGGACATTTTTCATTGGTCGGCATATCCCACGAAGAGAATGTGCAGTCAGGATACCGCTCACAACTGTAAAAGGTCATGCGTCCACGACCGCGCTTGGAAACGATCCTGGCACCGCATTCCGGACATGCCACGCCGATCGCCGTAACCTTTTGCTTGGTAAAACGGCAGGTCGGATAATTCACACAAGCGTAAAAGCTTCCGTACCGACCGTTCCGGAGCACCATGTCTCCGCCGCAAAGCTCACATTTGAAATCGGCAATTTCCGGTTTGGTTTCGGTTTTTACTACAGGATTTCCATTTTTGTCAACAGCCTTCGTATTCCGGCATTCTGGGTAACGCGGGCAGACAAGGAAGCGACCGTAGCGCCCGTTTTTATACACCATCCGGCTACCACATCTTTCACAGATTACCTGCGACTCCTCCGGTGGGATTTCAACCTTGGAAGTTGCGTGATTGTTCATGGCGACATCCAGTGCATGCTCAAAATCGCCGTAAAAATCCCCGATCACTTCCTGCATCGTTGTCTGATGGTTTTCAATTGAATCCAGTTTATCTTCCATAGATGCAGTAAACTCATAATTTACAATATCCGGGAAATTTTCCTTCATCAGCTTGGTGGTCACTTCGCCGAGCGGCGTAGACACCAGGGCCTTTCCGTTTCTCTTAACATAGCTTCTTGCAATGATTGTCGTGATAATAGGGGTATAGGTGCTGGGGCGACCGATGCCGTGCTCTTCCAGAAATTTGATCAGAGTCGCTTCATTATAATGCGGAGGCGGTTCTGTAAAGTGCTGTTCCGGCAGAAGAGCCAGAACGCGTAACTCTTCGCCTACGCGAACCTCCGGCAAGCGATTATAACTGTCATCGTTCTCCTCTCCCTTGTCCGTACTTCCGGCATCGTATACTGCCATATATCCGGGAAATTTAACGGTACAGCCATTGGCACGGAAAAGATGACCGTTGCATTCCAGATCCATGGTTGTGGTATTCAATACGGCCGCGGCCATCTGACTGGCGACAAAACGATCCCATATCAGTTTGTACAATCGGTACTGGTCAGAAGTCAGCATTTTTTTCACTGCCTTTGGAAGAACGGTCACATCTGCCGGGCGGATGGCTTCGTGCGCATCCTGTGCGCCAGCCTTGGTTTTGTATACACGCGGACTTGGCGGCAGATACTCTTTGCCGTAATTTTCCCCGATCCATTGCAGCGCGGATTCCTGTGCACCCGAAGAAATCCGTAGCGAGTCGGTACGCATATAGGTGATCAAACCCTGTGTTCCGCCGAATTCCGGGCCCAAGTTGATTCCTTCATATAGCTCCTGCGCAACCTTCATGATGCGCTGCGACTGAAATCCGAGTTTGCGCGATGCTTCCTGCTGCAAGGTGGAAGTCGTAAACGGCGGTGCAGGCTGTCTCCGCTTTTCTGCCGTGCGAAGATCACGGACAGAAAACACATGCCCCTGCAAATCCGAAAGCAACGCATCGGCATCCGCCTGGGATGCAAGATTCCGATCTCCTGTATACCGTGCGGTAAAACGTTCCCCGGCTTCTGTCTGTAAATCGGCATCTACCGTCCAGTACTCTTTTGGTACAAAAGCGCGGATCTCCTCTTCCCGCTCGGCAATAATCCGCGTCGCAACCGACTGGACACGCCCGGCCGAAAGCCCGCTTTTTACATTCTTCCACAAGAACGGACTCAACTTGTATCCTACAATCCGATCCAGGATCCGCCGTGCCTGTTGAGAATTCACAAGATCTTCATCAATTGCACGCGGATGCTTGATCGCCTCTTTTACAGCGGATTTGGTAATTTCATTGAAGGTCACGCGGCAGGCTTTGTTCAACGGAATGCCGAGCACTGTAGCAAGATGCCAGGAAATGGCCTCGCCTTCCCGGTCAGGGTCGGTCGCCAGATACACCGCTTTTGCTGACTTTGCTTCTTTTTTCAGTTGCGCAATCACATCGCCACGACCGCGAATATTGATATAGTGGGGCGTGAAATCCTTCTCCAGATCCACACCCAGCGTACTTTTTGGCAGATCCCGGATATGCCCTTTGCAAGCGATCACCTTATAATTGGAGCCAAGATAGCCTTTTATGGTGGTTGCCTTGGAAGGCGATTCAACAATTACTAAATTTGCCATTGATTTTCCGCGAAACTCGCTTATCCTTTCATGATTCTTGATACGGGACACGAACATATCGTCCCCCTGCCACGGAGAGTACGCACCGATGAATTTCCAAAAGTGTCAGTGCTGCCATCACGCGTCCGGCCGGGATCTCATCCGTGCAAAGCTCATCCACCGTTACTGCACGATCCTCCGGTATATGCCGATATACAGCAAGAGTGGTTTCGTCCAGCAAACGGAGTGCATCCGGCGCTTTTTCCTTGCGCTTCTCCAGCGGCGGAGAGGATGCTGCTTTCCTGCTATCGGGAACACCGGATTCTCGCTGTGTTCCCGAAGGTCTCTTTTCAGCAGGATACGGCTTTCCCGCTGTCCATCCATGTGATGTACCGCGCGCCGCCAGCCGATATTTTTGTATCACCCGATCTGCATCCATACGGTAGGGCTCCACCAAACGGAAGAGATTGATTTCACCATGATACATGTATTCGTATTTTGCAAGAATATCTTCCGCACATACAATAGGAGTTGCGCCGTTTTTCAGGAGTAAATTCGGACCTTCGCTGTTCTCAGAATCCACATTCCCCGGCAAAACATATACATCCCGCCCCTGCTGCTCGGCAAGCCGTGCCGTAATCAGCGCGCCGCTCTTCCGATTTCCCTCTACCATGAGTACACCGTGTGAAACACCGCTCATTAAACGGTTTCTGTGCGGGAAATTCCGCCCTTCTGGGCGGGTTCCGGGCGGATATTCGGTCAGAACCGCTCCGCTTTCGATAATGCGCCGCATCAGATATGCGTGCTCCGACGGATAGGCGATATCGATCCCGCAGCCGAGAAACGCCAACGTTCTTCCACCGGCCTCCATAGCCGATGCAGAAGCCAGGCCGTCTACTCCGAGTGCCATGCCGGTCACCACGACCGCGCCGGCTCTTGCAAGATCATAGGAAATCTCGAAGGTCATGCGCTTTCCGTAATCACTCATACGCCTGGTTCCTACAACCGTAATCAGCAGGCTTTCCTCAAACACCGGCAATTTGCCTTTTACATAAAGCACGAGTGGCGGATTTTCAAGCAGACGCAAACGCGCCGGATACGCGGCATTTCCGTAACTGAGGATCTGCACGTCCGACATCATGCAATGCTCCATAATGCGCTGGGAATCCGAGAGGTTCTTATCGGAAAGCCGTAGGATTTCCGGGGATTTCTCTCCTGCTACCGTTGCAAGATCCGCAGAGTCTGCACGATAGATCTCTTCGGGAGAGCGAAAAACACGGATCAATCTGTCGAAGAGTGTACTATGACTCGAACAGTGCAAACTCAGCCACAACCAATACAGATTGTTTCCCATGCCATTCCTCCTCCAGGCTTATCGGCACTTTTGCAACTCCCACAGGAACACGGCCGCCGCCGCCGCCGCGTTCAAAGATTCCGCACAATCTGAAATGGGAAGATACAGACTTCCATCACAAATATTTGTTACCTCTGGTGGAATACCGTGTCCTTCGTTGCCAATGACTATGCAATCCTCCCGACGCAGTGCAAAGCGGTCCATCCGGACCGCATTTTTTGCAAGACTGGCGCACAGAACGCGACGCCCTTCTTTTTGCAGTCCCCTCACAGCGGAAAAAAAGTCCTCCACTATATAGGCATCTGTGTGAAAAAGCGTCCCCATTGCTGCGCGCAGAGCTCTCGGATGGTATAGATCCGCGCACTTTGCGCTCAGAATAACTACATTCGTACCGAAAGCCACCGCACTCCGTACAATGGTGCCGAGGTTGCCGGGGTCTTGCATATCATACAGCAAAATGACCCGTTTTCTGGACAGTGCCTGCAAATCCTCATCATATATTATAGTCCTTCTCCTGAAAAAGTCAAGGTATTTTACTACGGCTATCACGCCTTGCGGTGCTTTTTCCGATGAAATTTTAGAGAAACAGTCTTCAGAAAGAACATGAAAAGCTGGCGTTTTCTCTACAGTACCGGCAAACAACGCATTCCATTCTGCAAGATGCTGTGCCGTGCGGTTTTCTGTAAGAAAAACATGTTCCACCGGGAGTCTTGCCGCCGCGGCTTCCCGAACAAGCTTCTCCCCTTCCAGCAAAAAGCGGCCCGCTTCGGCGCGCCCTTTCCTCTGCAAGAGCGCCGCCGTTTTCACAATCAGCGGATTCCTGCGACTGCGAATCACGCTATTCTCTATTTCCATTTTCCGCGAACTCCCCTTTCTTCTGTCAGAGTTTGCCACCAGTTCGGTCAAAAAGAGAAAACGACCCGCCCGTCATGCACGGGCGAGTCGATGATTTCACAACGCCGCTTTTGCCTGATCGGCAAGCGCTGCAAAGCCGGGTTTATCCGAAACGGCGATTTCGGCAAGCATCTTGCGGTTGAGCTGGATACCGGCCTTTTTCAGACCGTGCATCATCGTTGAATAATTCATCCCGCAAACCTTGGCCTGCGCGGAAATGCGTGTAATCCAAAGAGAACGGAAATCTCTCTTCTTCATGCGGCGGCCGGCAAAAGCATAATTGCCGCTTTTCATAACGGCCTGCTTCGCCATACGGAAATGCTTACTCTTTGCGCCCCAGTAGCCCTTGGCCGCCTTCAGCACACTGTTTCTTCTCTTACGCGTCATAACGGCGCCTTTTACTCTTGCCATTTTATCTGTCCTCCAAAATTCTTACATTTGATGCGCCGTGTATTATTTCTGGATCAAGGCGCGAATTGTCGGCGCAAAGCACTCGCTCAATGTTGCACCTTTACGCAGGCTTCTTTTACGCTTGGCAGTTTTAATTCCCAGATTGTGACGGTGATGCGAATGATTCATTTTTACCTTTCCGCTGCCGGTCAGATCAAACCGTTTTGCGGATGCCTTATGTGTTTTGATTTTTCCCATGACTTTTCTCCTTCTTGTTCAAACTGGTATTCCCAGAAAATTACTGTTTGACAGGGGCCAGCACCACCGACATATATCTGCCCTCGGTTATCGGCGCCTTTTCTGCGTTTCCTACGCCCTTACATGCCTCCTGAAAACGCAGCAGCACATCCTGACCGATATCCATGTGCGTCATCTCACGCCCCTTGAAGCGGACAATTGCGCGTACCTTGTCTCCACCTGCCAAAAACTTACGGGCCTGATTCACACGTGTTTCAAAATCGTGTGTGTCAATCCGGCAGGAAAGCTGCACTTCCTTCACCTTGACAATCTGCTGCTTTTTCCGTGCTTCTTTCTCTTTTTTGTCGCGTTCAAAGCAGAATTTCCCGTAGTCCATGGCGCGGCAAACCGGCGGCGTAGCCGTTGGGGCTATCAGTACCAGATCCAGATCCCGGTCATAGGCATAGGTCTTGGCTTCGTTGATCCCCATGATGCCGAGCTGTTCTCCGTCCACTCCGATCATGCGGACTTCTTTGACCCGGATTTCATCATTGATCGGCAAATCTTTCGCGCTAATAATCGTCTACCTCCGTAAAATAAAAAGTGCGTACAGAAAGCTCCATACGCATAAAACAGCCCTACGGCATGCTTATTGACCCGGGACGCCTGTGCGCCGAGGTGAGAATGGAACATTCTGCTTTCTTGTGAGAAGTCCTGCTTCCACTGCGAAGCATTATATCATACATCCGCTTTCCTGTCAATACTTTTTCGAAAAAAGGTTTCTGTTTTCTTTCATGTATTCCCGGATTTCTGTTTTTTGTTTTCTGCTTCGAGTTATTTTCTGGTTTTTTGCCCGTATAGGATTCTTCCGGTTCTGCTTCCTATGTTTTGCAAAAAAATTCCTCTCGCTTTTTCGCCGATGTCCGCATTAAAGTTTTCCCATGCAAAAATCTGTGAAAAAGTTTTGCGCGGACTATGGTTTTTCTACGAAATTTATGCTATAATATTTGAAAGGGGTTTTGGTGCCCTCATGTACCTGAATTCATGCCCCGGCGAGGTTTACATATATGATGATATCAGAAAACAAGACAACAAACGTGGAAAGCGACCTTCTGTCGCTTCCGGTGCTTTCCGTACGGGGGACCGTTGCGTTCCCGTCGGTTACCATGAGCCTTGATATTGTGCGGCCGCTTTCGCTGAAAGCGATCGGTGCCGCTGCAAAATCAGGCGGAAAGATTCTTCTTCTCACGCAAAAAGACGCTTCGGTCGATGATCCGGGCGAGCGGGATTTCTATAAAAACGGAACCGTCTGTGTCATCAAGCAGGCCGGCCCTACCGGAGAAGGTGCCTTCCGTGCCGCCTTCGAAGGAATCTGCCGGGCACATGTCGTTGCACTGCATCAGGACGACGGTTTTTTCCGCGCGGATGTCACCTGCGATATCCAGACTGAACTCCCCCCGATCAATGCACACATATCCGCCCTGATGCGCGAGGCGCTCGTGCTCCTGGATGAAATTGTTCGGGTTCACCCTTCTCTTTCCGATGAAATCAAATATACCGCGCGTGGAATTCACGATCTTTCTCTCCTTTGCGATTTTCTTGCGTCCGGCGTGCTTCTGAGCGAAAAAAACAAACAGATGATTCTGGACATCCGCAACCCGATCACCAGAATGGAACGTCTTCTCGTCCTCATGACAGAGGAACTGGATATTCTGCGCTGTGAATACGAAATTCATCGTCATGTAAAAGAAAAAATTGACAACAATCAAAAAGAGTTTTTCCTGCGGGAGCAGGTTCGGGCCATTCAGCAGGAGCTCGGCGAGGGCGGCGATGAGGAATGTGACGAATATTATGAGCGCATCGCACGTGCCAAACTTCCCAAAGAAGTCGCGGAAAAACTGAACAAGGAAGTTTCCCGGATGGCAAAAACTCCCTACGGCTCACCGGAGGGTACGGTCATCCGCAATTATCTGGATGTGTGCTTAGATATTCCGTGGATGAAAACTTCTCCGGAACGCCCGGATGTACAGGCAGCCGCAAAAATTCTGAATGAGGACCACGACGGCCTGGAAAAAGTAAAAGACCGTATTCTGGAGTACATTGCGGTCAAACAGCTTTCCCCACAGTTGAAAAACCAGATTCTCTGCCTTGTCGGGCCTCCCGGCGTCGGAAAAACCTCGGTTGCGGCATCGGTTGCGCGCGCTTTAAAACGGAAATATGTGCGGGTATCTCTCGGGGGCATCAAGGATGAATCCGATATCCGCGGACACAGGAAAACCTATGTTGCTTCCATGCCCGGCCGCATTATTGAAGCGCTGATCCAGGCCAAGGTACGGAATCCGCTCATTGTACTGGATGAGATCGATAAAATTTCCGCTTCTGTAAACGGAGATCCTGCCTCTGCCCTTCTGGAAGTGCTGGACCCCGAGCAAAATAAATATTTCCGTGATCATTTTGTGGAAATGCCAGTCGATCTGTCCGACTGTATGTTTATTGCCACGGCCAACAGCTACGACGGAATCCCGCTTCCGTTGATCGACCGGATGGAGATTCTGGAAATCTCCGCATATTCCCGCCGTGAAAAAGCCGCCATCGCTTCCCATCATCTGATCGGTAAACAGTTGAAACGGCATGGCCTTACCAAGCGACAGGTGCGCTTTACCGATGACGCCATTTATGAGCTGATCGATTATTATACGCGGGAAGCCGGTGTACGGAACCTCGAACGTCAGATTGCCGCACTCTGCCGCAAGGCGGCACGGGAAATTGCAGAGAAGAAGGCAGAACGTATTGTTTTCACAGCGGACAGTATACGGCAATATCTTGGAAAACGCAAAGTGCGTCCTGAAAAAATCAGCGAGCATGATGCGGTGGGTGTCGTAAACGGTCTTGCCTATACGGAAGCCGGTGGCGACCTTCTGCAGATTGAGGCAGCGATTATGGAAGGGACCGGAAAACTCGAACTGACGGGATCCCTCGGCGATGTCATGAAAGAGTCGGCGCATATTGCCGTCAGTTATGTACGCACTGTTGCTTCCGCACTGGGGATTGACCCTGAATTCTATAAGAAAAAGGATATCCATATTCACGTCCCGGAAGGTGCCGTTCCCAAAGACGGACCGTCCGCAGGCGTTACGATTACCTGTGCGCTGGCCAGTGCTCTCTCCGGGCTTCCTGTCCGCCGCGATGTTGCCATGACCGGCGAAGTTACCCTGCGCGGCCGGGTTCTCCCCATCGGAGGGCTGAAAGAAAAGACACTGGCCGCTTATACTGCCGGTGTGAGCACGGTCCTGATCCCGCGCGACAATGAATGTGATCTGGACGAAATTGATCCCCAGGCCCGTGAAAATCTTCAATTTGTCTTCTGCTCCGATATGGACGATGTCCTTCGTCATGCACTGATCGGATATCCGCGGAAAGCCTCCGTTCCCTATCCGGCTTCCATCAAAGATACGGCCCCCTCTGCCCCCGTTCTCCCCGCACGCGAGGTTCCGCCTGCTGTCGGTGCCGTTGTACGCTGAATTGCTTTTCTGATTGAGGATATCTATGGAGAAAATCAACACCAACCGTGCTGTGCTACGCATCAGCGCCGGCCGCCCCGATCAGTTCCCTGCAGATCCACTTCCACAAATTGCCTTATCCGGCCGCTCCAATGTGGGAAAAAGTTCACTGATCAATTCTCTTCTCGGACGGAAATCCCTGGCGCGCGTCAGTTCCACGCCGGGGAAAACCGTCACCGTCAATTTTTATCTTGTAGATGATGCGCTGTATCTTGTCGATTTGCCTGGTTATGGATTTACAAGGCGCTCTCCCGCCGAAAAAAAAGCCTGGTCTGCATTAACCGACGGCTATTTTGTCAAGAATCCCAATATAGATCGACTGGTTGCCGTCAATCAATTGATCGATGTCCGGGTAGGCCCGACCGACGATGACCGAATGATGTTACGTTTCCTTGCAAATAACCGCATTCCCTTCTTCATCACGGCAACAAAATGCGATAAACTCAGTCCTTCCGCGCTGCGGACAGCGCTGGATGCATGGCAGCATGATGTCCTGCATGGAATCGGCAACATCCCTATCCTTCCGTTTTCTGCCGTTTCCGGAATGGGAAAGCAGCAGGTTCTGCACGAAATTCTCGCAAGACTTTGATTTTACCTTTTTCAGGATATATGAACTATGGAACAATTTATTACCTATCTTCTGTGTATCCCGGCCGCACTGATTGCGCTTTCGGTCCATGAATACTGCCACGGATACGCAGCCTATCGGCTCGGCGATCCGACCGCCAGAAGCCTTGGCCGACTGACCCTGAATCCCCTGAAGCACATTGACCCGCTTGGGGCACTTTGCATGATTCTCTTTCAGTTCGGATGGGCCAAGCCTGTCCCCATCAACCCTCGCTATTTCCGCGATCCGAGAAAAGGGATGGCCATAACCGCTGCGGCCGGACCGCTCTCCAACCTGATTCTCGCCTTTCTCGGTGCACTTCTGTATCTTCTTACCGAACGCGCCGCAGAGGCGATTATCCTCCCGGGAACGCCTGATTTCCTCTTCTATTTCTTTTTCTATCTTTCCTACTTTTTTCTTCTTTTCCATCTGCTGAATCTGAGCCTTTTCGTTTTCAATCTGATCCCGCTTCCTCCCTTGGACGGATCACGAATCCTGTATGTCTTCCTTCCAACGCGGATCTATTTCGGCGTTATGAAATACGAACGAATTATCCAGATCTGCCTGCTTATATGTTTGTGGGTCGGCGCTTTTACCGGTCTGCTTTCGGATGCAATCAACCTGCTTTCCTCGTTCATTTTCCGGTGTTTTGCATGGATTCCATTTTTTGCCTGACGGAGGATTCATGGAAGAACTTACCTATCGGCTGGATCAGTATGAAGGCCCTTTGGATCTGCTGCTCACGCTGATTGCCAAAAACAAAGTCAGCATTACGGATATTCCTATTGCTAAAATCTGCGATCAGTATCTTGAATACATTGCCATCAATCAACGTATGGACCTTGAGGTGGCAAGCGAATTTATCGTGATGGCGAGTGAACTGATCCTCATAAAAAGCCGTATGCTTCTTCCACGCGATGAAGAGAACGACGAAGATCCCCGTGCACAACTGGTAGACGCCTTGCTGATCTACCAGAAAGCCAAGGAAGCCGCAGAGGATCTCCGCCCATTATATGCAGAATATTCCGGTCGTATGGCCAAAGACGTAGATGAAATTCCGCCGGATCGTGGTGTTCCGCTGGGCCTCAATCCCCTTCTCCTCTCCAAGGCAATGAACACGCTGCTGATCCGCCTGCGCGCACAGGAAAATCCTCCGGAACAATTCATCAAGCCACTGGTCAGCACGAAGGTGTATTCTGTCGAGGATCAGGTGGAAGGAATCATCTCCCGCATCGATGAACAGGGAGAAGCGACACTTTACTATATTATGTCGCCGGCAAAAGAGAGGGGACAGCTGCTTGCCATGTTTATGGCGCTTCTGGAACTGATAAAAATCAAACGCATCCTCATCTGCGAAAGCGGCGAAGAACCGGAGGACGAAATCCGGCACTGCCTGCTCATGCGCTTCCGGCTGAACCCCGATTATGTTCCTGCAAACGACTCTTTGGAAAGTGAATTTGATCATGAAGTTACAGACGAAACCGCTTGAATCCGAAGGCGAGTCAATGGCGGCAGAAAACGAAAAGACCGCATACGCGGAGAAAAATGGACCCGACATTTCCGACCATCTGTCAGATAACCGATCTCTGTCCGACGCGTCAGAGGTCGATGACACATCGACGGACTCCAGCACGGAAACAAAGAAAGAAAAGGGCGCCCGGAAAAAGAAAACAAAAAACGAAGTTCCGCGTGAAACCGCGGAGGCGATTGAAGCGATCCTCTTTGCGGCAGGACATGCTGTCCCGTACACCGTCATGGCGCGGGTGCTGGACTATCCGCTTTCCACCATGAAATCCATGGTGCATACCTATGCCGCTCGCTATAACGAATCCGAAATGCCACGTGGTGTTATGCTGCTCACATATGATGACAGTTGCCAGCTATGTACCAAGCAACAATACCTCCCCTTCATCCGCGATGCACTCGGAATCCGGCACAACGGTAATCTTTCCAATGCCTCCATTGAGACGCTTGCCATTATTTCCTATAATCAACCCGTGACCCGTTCTTATGTCGATACGGTGCGCGGTGTTGATTCCAGTTATGCCATTGGCTCCTTACTGGAACGCGGACTGATTGAATCGAAAGGGAGATTGGACGCCCCCGGTCGCCCTATGCTCTACGGCACCACCCCTGATTTTCTGCGTTGCTTCGGGCTCTCTTCCATTGCCGATCTGCCTGGAATTACATCGGAAGAAGCAGCAGAAATGCTTGCAAAAATTCAACGGCAGATGACGGAGGAAATGCAGCCGGATGTGAATCAGATGAGTATTGACCCTGCTGCCATCCCCGCAGACGAAAACGACCCCAAACCGGATTCTGTCGCTGTTGCCATCGGAGAAACTCCGGAAGCCGCTCAGGAATCCGAATAAGACTTTGCCTTGCGCTCGGCTATACGGGCATTCCGCACGACGGAGAAAGGAGAGATCATGTTGATTCTCTGGATCCTTCTGGCCGCCCTCCTTCTTCTTTTCCTGATTCTGATGCTGCGGATCCGCGTCGTCCTCAGATATGACGAAAAAATCCGTCTGGATCTGTATATTCTTTTCTTCCGGATTCCTCTGTATCCCCGACGGAAAAAGGTTTCCCCTTCGCAATACACCTATCACCGGTATCAAAAACGACTCCGGAAAGAACAAAAAAAACGTGCCGGAAAGAAGCGAAAACGCAGGGGTGACGTTCTCCCGGCCTCACACAAAAAACCGCCTTCCCTGCGTGCCAGAATCGCATATTTCATTCGCCTCTTTGACGGAATATATCACCGCTTCCTGCGGGCCTTCCGTATCGACGTTGCCTATCTGAGAATCGATGTAGCAACAGGCGATGCAGCGAAAACTGCTGTTCTGACCGGAATCGTTTCACAATCTGTCGCCTATCTGTGTGCCATCCTGGACGCACACACCAATCTGCGCCATGCCTCGTCTGCCTCCATTTCTGTACGCCCCGATTATGTTGGGCAGCAAAGCCGCGTACGAGGAAAATTCATGTTTTCCATTCGCATCCTTTCCCTTGTCGGCATTGGGCTCCGCCTTTGCTACCGTTACCTGCAATCCAGGTTATATACAAACAATCCCATGACCATAAACGGAGGACAAGAACGTGTCAGAAAACAAGCTGAGTGAAATTATCCGCACCTCTCTCGAAAGCATCCGCGAGCTGGCAGATGGAGAAACCGTCATCGGGAATCCCATTGCAACCCCAGGGGGCACTACGGTTATTCCCGTTTCCAAAGTCTCCATGGGCTTTGCATCCGGAGGACTGGACTATAATGGAAAAAAATCTGCAAAGGAAGATCCTCCACGTGCACAGAATTTCGGCGGCGGAGGAGGAACGGGGGTCACAGTAACGCCCATTGCCTTCCTGATCGTTGCACCGGACGGAGAGGTCCGTCTTTTGCCGATTACGCCTCCGGACCGCCCCGGTACCGTCGATAAAGTCACCTCTTTGATTGAACGTTCGCCGGATATCCTTGCCAAACTGAAAGCGGTTCTCTCCTCCGGAAAAAAGAAGAAGACAAAAAAGGATCCCGGATGCGATGCCACTGATACCGAAAATGCCGCTGACTGTGTCCGTGCCGAAGAAGAAAACCGAAATGCGACAGACGACAACGAAAAATAATTTTCCCTTTTTTTCCGATTTTCGGTTTTGCAATACTCGATTTTCCTGACCTTTCCCGCATTTCCGGGATCTTGCATGCGCTCTTTCGTATACCCAAAGAAATTTTGCACAGATTAACCGTGAAATTTTCAAAATACGAAGGGTGAATACGCATGCCTTGCGCAAAAAAGCGTTTTGTTATTCTTTTCTTTTTATGTCTGTGCCTGTCCGTTGCAGGTATCCTGCCGGTACGGGCAGCCCCCGGTATGTCCGGAGAGTGCGGATGCCTGTATCTGCCGCAGATCGATCGTATGTTGGTGGAAAAAAACGCAGACAGGCGCCATCCTATGGCCAGTACTACCAAAATCATGACGGCGCTCGTCGCCATTGAAAACTGCCGTCTGGATGACGAGGTTGTTATTCCGGAGGAGGCAGTCGGTGTAGAAGGATCTTCCATATACCTGCGTGCCGGCGAGCATCAGACCATGGAAAATCTTCTTTATGCACTTCTCCTTTCCAGCGCCAACGACGCTGCCGCCGCCATTGCCATTCATACGGCAGGAAGCATTGCGGCGTTTGCCGACATGATGAATGAACGCGCTGCGGATATGGGACTCAAAAATACACATTTCACCAATCCGCACGGTCTGAACGATGAAAACCATTATACCACCGCCTCCGATCTTGCACGCATTGCCGCAGAAGCGATGGCAAATCCTACTTTTCGGACCATTGTTTCCACCAAGCATAAAGTTATCCGTGTGCAGGACGGCACCCAAGCGCGTGCGCTGTCCAATCATAACCGCCTGTTGCGGAGCTATGAAGACTGTGTCGGTGTCAAAACCGGATATACCAAAATCAGTGGACGATGCCTTGTCAGTGCCGCAGAGCGGGATGGAATGCTCCTGATTGCTGTCACACTGGACGCTCCGGATGACTGGCGCGACCATACGCATATGCTGGACTACGGATTTTCTTTGTATGAAGGCCGGATCCTGGATGACTGTGACGGGCTGACTCTCGATGTCCCGGTAGTCGGTGGTGAGTCCGACGTAGTGCATATCCGTACACGCTCCTCCCCCACCGTTATTGTTCCGAAGGGATCTGAGGATCTGGAGCTTTCTTTTGAAATCAATCACTTTGCCACCGCCCCCGTCGGACGCGGCGACACATTGGGAATTGTACGCTATACCCTGAACGGAGAAACCGTAGCCGTGCTCCCTCTTCTTGCCGAAGAGTCGGTGCGGGCAAAACCTATACACGAAAATCTGTTGGATAAAATCAAGAATTTGTTTGGTTTATAAGATGATGACAAAAATACGATTGCAGAAATTTCTGTCGGACAACGGAATCCTGTCCCGCCGCGCGGCGGAAGCCGCCATTCTCTCCGGCCGGATTACAGTAAACGGAAGGCCGGCGCAACTGGGTGACAAAGTAGATCCGGAAGCGGATATCGTTGCCTGCGGCGGGAAAACCGTCCGTCCGACACGCAAAACCCATACCTACATCATGCTGAACAAGCCCCGCGGTTATATCAGCGCCGTTCGCGATCCGCAAGGACGCCGATGTGTCACGGATCTTCTGACCGATGTGCATACACGCGTATACCCTGTCGGTCGTTTGGATCGTGTTTCTGAAGGCTTGCTTCTCCTGACCGATGACGGCACACTGACCAATCTGCTGACCCATCCTGGACACGGGATCGGGAAGCTTTACCGCGTCAAAGTAGGCGGAAGTGTTACACCGGCGCAATATGAGATCCTCTCCTCGCCCATTGTCATTGAGGGATACGAAACCCGACCGGCGGATGTACGAATCCTGGGGGACGATGAAAACGGCAATACGATACTGCATATCACATTGTACGAAGGCCGAAACCGCCAGATCCGTCGCCTGTGCGAGGCGGCCGGCCTCACCGTACGGCGGCTGATCCGCATATCCATTGGTGATCTCAAGCTGAACGGACTCGGAACCGGTAAGTGGCGGCCTCTGACCCCGGAAGAAGTTGCCTATTTATACCGTACAACGAAAGGATAATCCCATGCTGGAAATCAAGCCGATACAGACAAAAGCCGATCAGGAAACCGCCTGCACCCGTTGCGGGATTCCCTATGATCAAGATTGCATGGCGTATGCTGCACATGAGGATGGAGAATTCATCGGTATGTGCCAATTCAATATCGAAGCCGAGCGCGGCTACATAAAGAATCTTGCTCTGCGGGAGGGGCTTTCGGATTTTGAAGCGCTCTTCCTGCTTGGGCGTGCTACACTCAACTTTATCGATTTGTGCGGTATTCACAAAGCAGCCTGTTCCGAAGATGCCGCAGAGGAACGCGTAGTCACGGCCATCGGATTCCGTCGAGGGGAGGACGGAGTCTATCTTGCGGATATGACGCATATGTTTGAAGGCTGCGGTGGTGAATCTGCGGGAAAAATGTCCGGAAACAGCACGCCCGCCAGAAATTGATTATATTCCTCCCTGCGCGAACGGGAAAACACGTATTTTCAGAAATAATAGAAAATCATACGGGTAAAAAAGAGAAGGGGCGCAATGCGGCCCTTCTCTTTTTTGCTTTCTCCGTGGCATATCCGTATCACTTCAGTTCTACAACGGTTACACCCAGATCTCCTTCTCCATATGCACCGTTTCTGTACGAACGTACACGTGGATCATGATGCAGATCGTTCTGCAAAGCCGTTCGCAAGGCGCCAGTCCCCTTTCCGTGAATAATGCGCACAGACTGTATTCCGGAAAGAATTGCCTCATCCAGGTATTTATCTACCGCATTCCATGCGTCCTCGCCGTACATACCGCGCACATCGATCTCTGGCCGGAAATCCCGGGACACGGCATGACCGCCCCCCGTTCCGGAACGCATGCGCGATCGCCCGGAAGAAGCGGCTTTGTTTTCTCGCGCGCCCGCATCCCCTTCCAACAGGCGAACACGATCCAGAGCTACTTTGGCAGAGAGAATGCCGGCCCGTACACTGACATGACCGGTACGGTCGGGCAGTTCCTGCACCCGTCCGGTTTGACCGAAGTCCGGTAAATATACTTTGTCGCCGATCCGTAAATCGCGTGGCAGCCGATAGGGCTCATCGGGATCAAGGTCGCCAGGTCCGGCATATACCGCATCCGATGTCTCCTGCAGCTTTTCCCGCATCCGACGTCTTGCCTCGTTCAGTTCCTTTCCGAATGTGTGACTGTCCTGCTTTTTTCTGACTGCCTCCAACTCCTTCAGTACAAATTCGCTTGTGGCGCGTGCGCTTTCCAGCGTCTGCCGCGCTTTTTCCATGTTTTTTTCAATTTCCTTTTGCGATCCCGCCAGTTTTTCCTTCAGCTTCTTCTCCGCCGTGCGTTTGAATATTTCATACTCTTCGCGCATGCGTTCTGCCTCTGCACGGTTCTTTTCCATTTCTACACGGCTGTTCTCCAGCTTTTCGATCACAGATTCAAACCGTTTGCTGTTCCCGGACAGCATCTTCTCCGCCCGATCCACAATCGCCGGATCCAATCCGAGCTTAACCGAAATGGCAAAGGCATTGGATTTTCCGGGGGCGCCTATGATCAGACGATAGGTAGGCCGCAGCGTCTGCAGATCGAATTCGCAGGAGGCGTTCTGCACCCCCGGCGTTTCGAGCGCATACGCTTTCAGTTCTGCATAGTGCGTCGTTGCAGCCGTCAATGCATTACGGTTGCGTACCTCCTCCAGGATCGCACCGGCAAGTGCCGCGCCTTCTACCGGATCTGTACCCGCACCCAACTCATCAAACAGAACAAGCGATCCTTCGGTAACCGAGGAAAGCATGGATACAATATTCACCATATGTGAAGAAAAAGTAGAAAGGGATTGCTCAATACTCTGCTCATCCCCGATATCAACCAATACCTCACGGAAAATCCCGACGGACGAGTCCGCCGATGCGGGAATTTGCAGACCGGCTTGCGCCATCAGAACAAACAGCCCAAGCGTCTTCAGTGTCACGGTCTTTCCACCTGTATTCGGCCCGGTGATGATCAGCGTACGATAGGTCTCGCCCAATGTCACATCAATGGGAACGACCGTCTCCGGATGCAGCAACGGATGACGTGCCCGATGCAATCGGATCTGCGGGTGCGGCAGAATATTCGGCCGTTCGGCATGCATGCTTTCCGCCAACGATGCACAGGTGAAATACAGAGCAAGTTCTGTAATGTTCCGGTAATTCCGAAGCGCCGTGGTTCCGTATTCTGCACACAGCGCAGAAAGCTCCGAAAGAATCCTCGCCACTTCCCGCTGCTCTTTTCCTAAGAGCATGCGAAGCTCGTTGTTTGCCTCGACTACACTCATCGGTTCAATAAAAACCGTGGAACCGGAGGAGGAGGTATCGTGCACAAGTCCCTTCACTTCGTTCCTGTATTCGGTTTTTACAGGAATGACATACCGACCGTCCCGCATTGTCACAATGTTTTCCTGCAAAAAGCGGGAGTATCCGCCGCTGACATACTTCTGCAAACTGTCCTTGATCCGGTTGTTCTCCGCCCGGATTTTACGTCGGATATCCGCAAGCTCCGGGCTTGCCTCATCCGCAATCATTTCCTCACTCAGAATCGCCCGCCCGATTCTGGATTCAAAGGAACGGTTGGATACAAGACCCGCAAAAAGTTCCGAAAGCGCATCCAGGCTGCCGTCCGTCGGTTCGTTCCGATAATCCAGAAGCGCGCGCGCGCAGGAAAACACACGTGCCACCGCCAGGATCTCACGTGTGGATAGTGTTGCGCCTTTATCGGCACGCTCAATTGCACCCGAAATATCCTCCACGCCGGACAGGGGGGGATATCCTTTCTGCGAAAGGAGCTTCCGCGCCTCCTGTGTCCGGTTCTGGCGCATACATACCGTATCGTAATCCTCGCTCGGAAGCAACGTCAACGCCCGCTCACGTGCCCCCTCGGTGAGAGCACGATCCGCCAGCAATGCCAGAATCTTATCGTATTCCAGCGCCGCAAGTGTTTTTTGTGTGTACAGCATATGATCTCCGTTATTGTGCGACTTCCTTGTAAAAATCCAGCGAACGGAACCCTCGCTCCAGATGATGCAGCAGATACTTTTCGGCTGCGTTTGAAAAAAGAACCATATCCTGCCCCAGAAGGCGGAAGGAAAAAAGGCGTTCCGGCAGAGCGGATACCGTATAGCGCATAGCCTCCAACGCGGAGGGAGAAAGCGGACAGAGTATCCGCGCAGTCCCTTCTTCTTCTGATGGCGTATCGACTTGTAAGCCACGTGCACGACAGGTGCTGCATTGCAGGGTGCCGTTCATGACATCGAGAAAAAACTCCCCCGTCCGGCATCCGCATTCCACGCAACCGTAAAGCAACGGCATAAAGCCCAATAGAGCCGCAGCCCGCATCTCAAAAGCTGCACGTATATGCTCTGCCGGGTATTTCCCATGCGAAATTGCATATAGCGTGTTCAAAAGAAGGCGAAGAAATTCCTTTTCCGGTGCCTGCTCCTCCACCACATCATCTGCCACGTCACACACATACGACGCCAACGCCGTCCGGGTCAGGTCCGCGCGCAGATCAAAAAAGCTTTCCAGCAGCGTTACCTCGCGCACCCAATACCGCTCCCCGCGCTGATACAGAACATAACTGCCATAGCAAAACAGTTGCGCCGCCGCCAGATACCGGCTTTTCAGCACGCGGCTTCCGTTGGCAACTGCTGTAATTTTTCCCTGCTCTTCGGTGATCAGCGTAAGAAGCTTATCGTTGTCCGACAGCGCCACTGTGCGCACGACAAGTCCTTTTACCTCTGTCAGCATTATTCCTGCCTGTAACCGAAATTGCGGAGGCTCGTCTGGCTGTCGCGCCAGTTATCCTTCACCTTTACCCAAAGATCAAGGAATATCTGCACTCCGAAAAACCGCTCCAAATCCTCTCTTGCATAGCTTCCGATTTTTTTCAGCATACTTCCGTTTTTCCCGATGATAATGCCTTTATGCGATTCCTTTTCACAGAAAATTTCCGCCCGGATCCGCAAAAGCTTCGGCTCTTCCCGGAATTCCTCCACCACAACTGCCGTCCCGTGCGGAATTTCCTCTTTCAGCGTACGCAACAACTTCTCCCGAATGACTTCGGCCACAATTTGTCGTTCTGGCTGGTCAGTAATTTCGTCCTCCGCAAAATAAAACGGGCTCTCCGTCAGATAACGATGGCATTCTTCCAGCACCGTCTCCACGCCCTTTCCGTTCTTGGCACTGATCGGAATCACCGCATCAAAATCAAAGGCGGCAGCATACGCCGCAATGGTGGCGGCAATATTGGCAGGCGTAAACGTATCGGTCTTGTTGATCACCAATATGGCGGGAAGGTGCTGTGCACGAAAACGGTCTATCAGGTTCTTCTCTATATCCCCGACACCTTCCCGCGCCTCAACTACCAGAATCGCTGCATCTGCATCTCCTACCGTGCTCTCTGCGGTTTTCACCATATAATCGCCAAGACGTGTCCGCGGTTTATGCATGCCTGGCGTATCCAGAAATACAAACTGCTCTTCTCCTTTGGTCAGAATCCCGGTAATGCGGTTTCTGGTAGTCTGCGGCTTCTTGGAAACAATGGCCACCTTTTCCCCGAGCAAAGCATTCAGCAAAGTGGACTTGCCGACATTCGGGCGCCCCACCAAGGCAATAAAAGCCGTTTTTGTCACAACGTTTCTCCTTCCTTCCCACATCTCTCAGACAGTCTCTGCATGATTTTCCGCTGCCGATCACACATTTCCTCTTCCTCTTCGGGCTGTTCATGATCGTATCCGAGAAGATGCAGCATAGAATGAACCGTAAGAAACCCCACTTCGTGCAAAAAGCTGTGTCCGAGTTCTTTTGCCTGCGATGCCGCACGGTCCAGATTCATAACAATGTCTCCCAGCGGAATGCACTCGCCAATAACCGGATCTTCTTCTTCCCGGTCAAAAATCGGAAACGAAAGCACATCGGTTTCGGAATCCATATGACGGTATTCTGCATTGAGAGAGCGAATATAGGCCGGGTCGCACAATGTTACCGATATCTCCGCTTCTCCCGCAAAGTCCTCATACTTCAATGTTTCTTCGGCCGCTGTCACAATTACCTTCTGGACATCCTCTGCAATGCTTGTCCCTTCCGGCTCTGCCGAAAAATAAAACTGTATTTTATTTTCGCCATCTGCTGCATTCTTCGCTTGTCTTTTTTGATATTTCATGTTCCGCTCCTGGTTCCATGTACGTGAGATCGATGGGAAGCTACGTTCTCTTTTGTACGCTCCCGCTCATATTTTTCATAGGCAAGAATGATTTGCTGCACCAGACGATGCCGCACGACATCCTTTTCACTGAAAGCGTGTATCACAATTCCGTCGATATTTTTCAGCACGCGCATGGCCACGGCAAGTCCGCTTTTTTGTCCGGACGGAAGATCTGTCTGGGATGGGTCCCCCGTAACAACTGCCTTGGAATTGGTTCCAAGACGTGTCAGAAACATTTTCATCTGCTCCGGTGTAGTATTCTGCGCCTCATCCAACAGAATGAACGAATCGTCTAATGTACGGCCTCGCATATATGCCAATGGTGCAATTTCAATGGCATTCCGCTCAAGCTGCCGCATATAATTCTCCGCACCGAGCATCTCAAACAGAGCGTCATTGAGAGGGCGCAGATACGGATCGATTTTGTTTTGCAGATCCCCGGGCAAGAATCCCAGCCGTTCTCCCGCTTCTACCGCCGGACGTGTGAGAACAATCCGGCTCACCTGCTTCTGGCGCAATGCCTCTACCGCCATGGCAACGGCCAAAAATGTCTTTCCGGTCCCTGCAGGTCCAATGCCCAGAATAACGGTATTCTTCCGAATGGCTTCTACATACTGTTTCTGTCCTACGGTTTTCGGTTTGATAGGCTTTCCACGTGTAGTGATGCAAACAACATCATCGCTGTCCAACGCACGCAATTCCGACTCTGCGCCGTCTGCTACCATGGATATGATATACTCCAACGATTGCTCGCTGATCACCCCGCCCTGATCCGCCATACGTTTCAGGTAACCGAGAACACGATACGCTTTCGCAACGGCATCACCATCTTGACCGTCTACAATCAATGCATCCCCCATTTCATTCTCAGGGTGGCGGTTGGAGATGCGTACATCAAACTGCTGTTCAATCCGCTTGATATTTCTGTCACAAGGACCAAATATTACCGCCGTTGTCTGCTCCGAATCTGTCAGCAGGATCTGCTGAGGCATGCTGTTTTATCCTTTCTTTTTTCTTCCCGACATTCTCCGTACTCTTCATCCAATACCGAATTCCGAGGTAACGGCAATATTTCGGATACATTCTACTTCGCAGGTCAGAATATACTCCTCCCCCACAAACGCACCGCTGTACCGCCGGCGAAGCAATTCTCCGTCGGCCAATTCGCGCATCAGGCGTTCTTCCATCAAGCGCATTGCATAGGATACTGTTTCGGATTCTGTAAGATGGATTGTATCCTCGGCATAGCGTACGGATTCTGTCCGTATGACTGTAATTGGCAGACGGATATACCCGAAAAGATAGATGGGATCTTTCGTATATATTGTATCATATCCGGCAGGCAGATTTCCAGTACCCCCATAAATATTTATGTTTTTTCCCCAGAAAATAAGCGATATACCAGAGAGCTGTCGCTCTTCTACACGTGTAAGAACCAGGTCTCGTGGTAATGTAACCGTGAATGTCTGTTGTACGCGCCCGAAAACCTCCCCTTCCGCATATACAAATTTATTTCCGGCATGGCTATTTGTAACGCCGGAAACAAGCAACTGCCCGGCACGAACTACCTGCCCTGTATGGACGACCGTATCGCCCGTCCTCACAGCAAGCGAGTCGATAATGGCATCGCAGGAAGCAACCAGATTTGCACCGCCTTCTTTTTCCTGACCATCTTCTCCGGGGGCACTCTGACGTTCCCGCACTTCGACATATACCACATTCCCTTTTATATTGATTCCGATATATGCAAGTTCCGGTTCTCTCTGCAAGACCTCGGCGCTGATTCCTGCACGGTCAAGCGAAGAAAGGGGCATGCCGACCGAGAGCCCGGATTCGGAAAGTGCAGTTTTGATTTTTTCCACGGGAATGCGTTCTTCACCTTCCACGCGAACCTCCCACACCACAAGGCTCCCCATAACCATAACAAGACATGCCGCCACCGCCCCCACCAAAAGGCCTGGGCGTCGCCACAAATGGGAGAGAAGATTCCAAAGCCCGCGCTGCGTCGGCTGCATCTGCTCCGGATGCGGAAAAACCGCACAGAGCCTCCGATATTCCCACTGCGATACAGAAAAGAAAAAGCGCTCGTCTGCCTCAAAATAATCCCATGATATAATATTGTTTTCCCACATGATATTGAGTATATCTTCCGCAGCGGTACGTGGACAGTCCACTCGCATATATCCCATTATCCAATGAAAAAACCATCTCATTCTTCTTCATGCACCTCCTTTCTGAAACGCAAGGAAAGCAAATGTCCTCGTACTCCTACTGCTCCTCCTGTAAAAGAAACACAAGTCAGTCCCTCCCCCTCTATAATCACCGTTTCGCGCTGAAGAAGGAAAATCATGCACCGGTCGCTGTATTGCAGAATCCTGCGCACCCCACACAGGAAAACCCGTCGTTCCTTTTGAATCCGCACAATTTCAATTTTTTCCCGCTCCAAAAGCGGGATTTCCTCCACGTGGAAAAAAGATGCTGCCGATGGTCTGTTTGTCCTGTTCTTCATATTCCTTCCCCGCCTATCATACAGTATGATAAACTATATGAACAGGTGGTTTTGAAAATGACCAGCACACAAAAACACCTTCCTCGTCTTTCCTGGCTGTTTCCACTGCTTCTGATCCCTTGTATGCTCTGGTTCTCTCCGGAGATCGGTGCCGGCGTGAAAAACGCACTTCTCCTCTGCGGCCGGTTAATTATTCCAACGCTTTTTCCGTTTATGGTAGTATCCAATCTTCTCATTTCTACCCTGCCGTCTCCCAAAAGTAATGAAAATGCTTTGTCAGGCATCACTCGAAAATGGTTTGGTGTCCCATCCATCGGCTTTTTTCCGTTTCTTTTGGGGGCGCTATGCGGATTTCCCCTTGGTGTATATGCTGCCGCAGATCTTCACAGAAAGCAACGACTGAACGAATATGAATTGAATCGCGTTGTATGCTTTTCTAACAATACCGGACCCGCCTTTGTCGTAACCGGAGTCGGTATTACACTCTTCCACTCCTGGAAAATTGGGATCCTGCTTTATGGAACACAGTTGCTGGCCGCCCTTCTTTGCGGCGCGCTCCTTTCACATATGGACTACCGTCTTCCTCCTGTTGTGAAGAAAAATACAATACAACATGATGCCGTGCCCGAAGAACGAGGCTTTCTCACTGCCGTACAAAAAAGCACCACCGGGGTATTGCAGGTATGCGGCATTCTCGTATTTTTTTCTTCCCTTGCCGCTTTCCTGTCCGCACTGACAAAAAATCCGTTTCTGCTGATTCTTATCTACCCGTTTCTTGAAGTTGGGGGAGCAACTGCACTTTCGGCGTCCCTCTTTTCATTCCTGCCTCTTGCCAGTGTGGTGACTGCCGGCATCGCCATTTCTTTTGCAGGAATTTCAGTACATATGCAGGCGGCTTTGCTTCTTTCCGGTATTCGCTTTTCCTTTTCGCACTATCTCGGCGCGAAATTGTTACAGGCAGCTATCGCGGCTGTTTTTCTGACTTTCATTTTGCTTCTCTTTCCGCAGCTACTTGATTTTCCGGTTCCGATATGATATACTGTGCTTGCGAGGTGACCAATATGAAAGCAAATAAAACCGCTTATGCAAAATGCTGCGCCTACTGCGAAAAGGCTCGTTATACCGACAATCCGGATTATATGTACTGTACGAAAAAGAAAAAGGATGTTCCGGGAGAAAAACGCTGTCTTGCTTTTTTTTATGACGTTCTGAAAAGAGAGGCAAACGGCATTCCCGTCATTCCCGGAATTGACCCGGACAGTCTGCTGTAAATCTCCGGCCTGAAAGCCGACTACTGGCGAATAAATACGAACACAGGGGAGAACATGCTTGTTCTCCCCTGTGTTTTCTGTTGGACAGTGTGGAATTATGAATTATTTGGCAAGATTTGCTTTCAGCATTTCAAGCTGATTACGGAGTTCCTTCGGAAGCTTGTTGCCGAATTTCTTATAATGCTCTTCAATTTCGGCAGCTTCCTTCTCCCATGTGGCACGATCCACCTTCAGAATCGAACGCAAGGTGTCGATATCCATATCGAGATCCGTCAGATCAATGTCCTCTGCCTTCGGAACGTATCCGATCGGCGTCTCCACCGCATCCGCCGTACCTTCACAACGATCAATAATCCAGTTCAGGACACGCATGTTATCCCCGAAGCCTGGCCAGATGAAGTTCCCTTCATCGTCGGTGCGGAACCAGTTGACATTAAAGATTTTCGGTGCATTTTTCCCGAGCTTTTTGCCCATATCCAACCAATGCTGGAAATAATCACCCATGTTGTATCCACAGAACGGAAGCATCGCCATCGGGTCGCGACGGACAACGCCGACTGCACCGGCAGCGGCTGCCGTTGTTTCAGAAGCCATGGCAGAACCGATGAACACACCGTTCTCCCAGCTCTTGGACTGATACACCAGCGGTGCGCACTTCGCGCGACGGCCTCCGAAGATAATGGCAGAGATCGGAATCCCTTCTCCTTTCTCAAATTCACTCGAAATGCAGGGGCAATTGATTGCCGGTGCCGTAAAGCGGGAATTCGGATGCGCCGCATATGTGCTCTTATCTGACTTTACGAACTTGGAAGGATCCCACGGATTCCCCTTCCAATCCAGAGCATGAACCGGCGGATTCTTGTCAAGGCCTTCCCACCAGACCGTGTTGTTATCCAGATTCAGCGCTACATTGGTGAAGATCGTATTTTTCTTTGTAGACTGCAACGCATTGTAATTGGAATTTTCATTGGTCCCTGGTGCCACGCCAAAGAATCCGTTTTCCGGGTTGATGGCATACAGACGGCCGTCTGCTCCGATACGCATCCAGGCAATATCGTCCCCCACTGTCCAGACCTTATATCCCTTATCCCGCAGATATTTCGGAGGAATCAGCATCGCCAGGTTTGTCTTTCCACAAGCAGAGGGGAACGCGGCGGCAATATACTTTACCTCGCCCTTCGGGTTCTCCAGGCCAAGAATCAGCATATGCTCCGCCATCCAGCCTTCCTTCCATCCCTGATAGGAAGCAATACGCAAAGCAAAGCATTTCTTACCAAGCAAAACATTCCCGCCGTATCCGGAATTAACCGAAATAATGGTATTGTCTTCCGGGAACTGACAAATATACCGCTTCTCCGGATCAATATCGCAACGGGAATGCAGGCAACGTACCCAATCGTTGGAATCCCCCAGTACATCAAAGACACGGGCCCCGATCCGAGTCATAATTGCCATGTTGAGAACCACGTAAATGGAGTCGGTGATTTCAATGCCGATTTTTGCAAGCGGCGAACCGATCGGGCCCATTGAAAACGGAATGATGTACATGGTTTTCCCCTGATAAGATCCGCGCGCAATATCATAGAGGCGCTTGTACATTTCTTTCGGATCGCACCAGTTATTGGTAGGGCCGGCCTCCTCCTGCGTACGTGTACAGATAAAGGTCCGATCCTCAACACGTGCCACATCGTTCGGATTGGTACGATGCAGGTAGCATCCCGGCAACAGTTCTTCGTTGAGCTTCATCATCTCGCCGGTGCGAACGGCTTCGGCGCGAAGACCCTCCAGCTGTTCCTCACTGCCGTCAATCCACATAACCTTGTCTGGTTTCAGAAGACTTTTCATATCTTCGACCCAGGTCAATACTTGCTTGTTGCTGGTCATCTTCTCATTCTCCTCTATCATGATATTTTTGCATGACGAATGCAGGCACTCCAAAAATGCCCAACTTCTCACAAATGGTATTATAACACGTCTCTGTCAAATTTGCAATACCCGGCCTGCAGAATTGCATTTTATTTCTGTTACTTTACTGTGCCCTATTGTCCTATAAGTTATGAACATTCTGCGCTTCTTCTCTGTGCAGTTTGTCATGTTTTCCTTTGGATTCCTGCTTTTTCGGAAAATCTTCTATGTTATGCTCTTATTTCCCGTCAATCCCTTTGCTTTTCCGATTTCTTTCCGAAAGTTTGTCAAACCGATGTCGTCTCCATTTTGCATATTTCGCCAAAATCCTTTCGAAATTTGGAAAGCTTCCACAAATTTAACTGGAAAATTCAGGAAACATTTTTCGCCACTTCCCCTTGATATACGTGGTAATATATGGTAAAATTACATCGTAAACCAAATTTTACCAGGGAGGATTACGGAATGGAGTACAGTACCAAAATTCTGATTGCTGACGAAAGCAAAGACGCGCGCAAAGCCTTGCGGGACAACCTGTTTAAAGCCGGATATCACTATGTAGAAGAGGCATCGAACGGTGAGGAAGCCATTTCCCGCATCGGAACCTTTCACCCCGATATCGTCATTATTGATGTCTGGCTCTCTAAAATCGACGGAATAGGCGTAATACGCAATTGTTCCTCCTTCAATTTTGCGCCCGATAAAAAACCGACCTATATCCTGGTTTCTCAGGCTACCAACGCAACACTTTTTGTCGAAGCAACGCAGGCAGGAGCGGATCTTTGTCTGCTCAAACCTTTTGACTATCCCAGTCTGTTCGAGCATATCCAGTCCTTCGTCAGAATCCGCAATACCACACCTGCTCCGGATTCCTCCTCCCGTAATACCCGCGCCCTGCCAGATATTGAAACGCAGGTTACAAAAATCATTCATCAGATCGGCGTACCCGCACATATCAAGGGATACCAATATCTCCGCACCGCTATTCTGATGACCGTTGCCGATAACGATGTCATCAATTCCGTTACCAAGGTACTGTATCCCTCCGTAGCCAAAAAATATGCCACAACAACCTCCCGCGTAGAACGCGCAATCCGACATGCCATTGAGGTGGCATGGGATCGCGGAGATGTGGATGTGCTGAATTCCTATTTTGGTTATACCATTCAGAACAACCGTGGCAAGCCAACCAACAGCGAATTCATTGCCATGATTGCCGATAACCTTCGCCTGCGGTATAAGCTCTATTGAAAATCGCCAAAGCATAAAAAGACCGGCACCGCAAAAAGCGGTACCGGTCTTTTTCTTATCGTCATATCATCCGATCGGACGACGGCCTTCCAGCGCGCGATGCAACGTAATTTCATCGGCATATTCAAGATCCCCACCTACCGGAATCCCATATGCCAGGCGGCTCACTGTAACACCGAACGGACGAAGAATTCTGGCAAGATACATCGCCGTTGCCTCCCCTTCCACTGTCGGGTTGGTCGCCACAATAATTTCCTTTACCGTATCATCTCCAAGCCGGTGAAGCAGTTCCCGGATATGCAGATGATCCGGACCAATCCCGTTCATGGGAGACAGCGTACCGCCCAGAACATGGTATACACCACGATAATCATGTACACGTTCAAATGACAAAACCGCTTTGGCATCCTCCACCACACAAACCGTGCTGTGATCCCTTCCTTCATCCGCGCAGATTGGACACACGTCCTCTGTCGACACATTACAGCACTCCCGGCAAAGATGGATTTCCCGTTTGGCAGCAAGAATAGCAGCGGCAAAATCCTCCGCTTCCTGCTCCGGCAATTCCATCACCGAAAACGCCAGCCGTATCGCCGTTTTCCCGCCGATTCCGGGGAGGCGGCGAAAATGATCCATCAGATTCTGCAGCGGCGCAATAAACTCCGTCATATCAGAACATCCCCGGCATGCCCATACCCGGCAGCCCCATCTGACCGGTAATCTTCTGCATTTCTGCATTCGCCGTATCCTCGGCTTTCCGGATAACCTCGTTTACCGCTGCCACAATCACATCGCTGAGCGTTTCAATATCCTCCGGATCCACCAGCTCCGGTTCAATCTGCAACGACAGGAGTTCTTTTTTCCCGTTCATCCGCACGACCACCATTCCGCCCCCCGCCGACGCTTCATACTCTGCCGTCTCCAGCTCTTCCTGCTTGGCCGCCATTTCTTCCTGCATCTTCTGAGCCTGCTTCAGCATTCCGGCCATGCCGGAGGCCCCGCCTGCCCCCTGTGGAATTCTTACTTTCATTCTCCGTTACTCCTTTTTTCCTTATCTTCGGCAAGCGCCGCTTCCACCTCATCGAGAAGTGTATATTCTGACGGACGGTCTTCCGCCTCTATGCGCAACTCTGCATCCGATATATCGCGTCCCATGGATTCAGCAATCGATACCCGCATTACCTGCAAGGTTTCCGGACGCATCAGCATTCTGGCGCAAAAAGAACTGCTGACTCGCACAAGATATACACGGCCGTCATCGGCGCGGTATCCGCGAGATCCGTCCAGGAAACCACGAAGGCTCGGACGGCTTCCGGCAGCGCGGTCCACAATCTCCCGCCATCCTGACACTGCACGGTATACCGGCTGTTCCTGCCTGGGCTTCTGCATCCTTACAGGAATTTTTTTCTCTTCTTTTACATCACCCGTATTCTCCGGCTTACCGGCACGGTTCTCCGGAGCCACGATGGGATCTGCCCCCTGCACGGCTCCATCCTTGGTAGCCGCTGTCGCAACAGCGCCTCCATATTTCAGTTGCGAAAGTTCCCGTTCCAGAGCCTCCATGCGTGGAAGCAGACTTGCCGGATCCTCCGAAAGTTTCGGGTCGCATATACGCGTAAGCGCCAGTTCTACAAGAACTCGTTTTGGCGCGTCTGCACGTTGCATGGCCATATACACATCTTCCAGCTGCCGGATCTGATATGTCAGCATACTGCCGGAAAAACCGGCCGTCATTTCCTTCAGAGATACTGCTTCCGCATCGGTCAAATCCAGATATTTCCCCGGGTTTGACGTTGTCTGCACTACCAGCATGTCACGATAATACTCCAACAAGTCGCGCACGAAAACCGAAAGATCCCGGGAGGACATCATTTCTTCTGCTACCGTCTGATACAGCGTATCATAATCCCGGTCACGTATTGCGCGGATCGTTCTCTCGATCGTCGTGCGGTTACCGGCTCCCAACACCTGTGCCACCAATGCTTCGTCAATTTCCCTACGCATTCCGGCGCACAGTTCAAGCAGACTGATCGCGTCACGCATTCCTCCCTGGGCCATACGCGCAAGAAGACGGGCTCCGTCTTCACGTAAATCAATATGTTCCCCCTCCGCAATCTTCATCAGTCGCGAAACGATAGTAGCAGTCGTCAAGCGCCGGAAATCAAATCTCTGACACCGCGAAACAATGGTACTCGGTAATTTATGAAGTTCGGTCGTTGCCAGAATAAAAAGTACATGTGCCGGCGGCTCTTCCAGAGTTTTGAGCAATGCATTGAAAGCGCTGCCCGACATCATATGCACCTCGTCAATAATGTACACACGATATTTCAGCTCCGCCGGCGTAAAGACGATCTCATCTTTGATATCCCGTACATTATCCACGCCCGTATTGCTGGCGGCGTCCATCTCAATAACATCGGTGGCCGTTCCGGCATCAATTGAGCGACATGCCTCGCAGCAGTTACAGGGATTGCCATTCCTTGGTGCATGACAATTCACTGCTTTGGCCAGGATCTTTGCACAGGTCGTCTTTCCGGTTCCACGTGAACCGCAAAAAAGATATGCATGAGAGGTCCGGCCTTCCGCCACTTCGTATTTCAGGATATCCGTAATCTGTTCCTGACCGCAAACATCATCAAAATCCCGCGGACGCCACTTACGATACAAAGCACGATACACAAGGCTTCCTCCTTTCCCGCTCACACAAAAAATCGGTGCCGACACACGGACAATGTGTGCACGCGCACCGGAAAAATTCTATCACCGCACGCCGGATAAGGCCATACCCCGTAACATCGAACGGACGTTCAATCCCGTTAACCGCATCGTCTGCTCCGGAAAGGCAACCTTACGGCACCTCCGATGCTCCGCTTAATGCTGCTTGGTTCCCCACCTGACATGTTTCACGGTACCGAATCGCGTAAGACCCATCCTTCATCACAGGCAAATACGGCGCAGACAAACCAAGCGCCGCCCTCAGAAACGGACATCACCCCTGCTACAGCGGATTTCAGGTACAAGGACCCGCTACTCCCCCGGCCAGTATGACCTTGTCCGGCGTGCGGTGACAAATAATTCTTGTATTAGTATAGCAGATTTCCCACGTTTTTTCAATAGCCGGTATAAATTTTTTCAGATGACAAAGCCTCCGTTTACCCCAAGGATCTGACCGGTAATAAAACTTCCGCCGGGGCCCGCCAGGAAAAGTGCGGCTGCCGCGACCTCTTCTGGCCGTCCAAGCCGGCAAAGCGGCGTTTCCTCACAAAGTGCATGTATCTCCTCTGGGGTCAAAGCCGCATTCATATCGGTATCAATGACGCCGGGTGCAATACAATTCACCCGCACGCCGCTGGGACCGACCTCCTTTGCTAATGCGCGCGTCAAACCGATCAGACCTGCTTTTGTCGCCGAATAATGCACCTCGCAGGATGCGCCCACCTGCCCCCATATAGACGAGACATTCAATATACAACCGCTTTTTCTCCGAATCATGTCTGGCAACAATGCGCGTGTCAAGCGAAAGGGTGCACTGAGATTGATCGAAAGGAATCGCTCCCATTCGTCATCCGTTATGTCGGTAAACAAGCGCATTCCTGCTACCGCTGCATTATTGATCAACACATCTGGTGCATCGCCGAACAGATTGCACACAGCCTTCGCCGCACGCAGAATCTCTTGACCACTTGCAAGATCTGCCTGCATGGCGATCGCCTCAGTCTCTGCCGCTACCGCCTCGGCTGCCGAACGGTTTTCCCGATATAGAAATGCCGTGCGGTATCCGGCACGGGAAAAGCACCGGACCATCTCCGCACCTATGCCACGGGATCCGCCGGTAATCAGTACGGTCTTCACAGACGCCTCCTACACTACAAATTACATATGTGTGTATCTCTCGCCATAAACACTGTTTGTGAAGATATTATAGCAAAAAGCACCCCACCTGTCAAGCAACCATCCCACCGCGCACAGATTCTCTATCCGGCTCTTTCCGAAATTTTCCCTTTACATCCGGGACCGCATATGGTAAAATATCCCATGCAGGAGGTGTTCTACTCACATGTTGATTTTTCTGCACGAAAATCCCGCAGCCGTTGAAGCCGAACGGAATATTTTCTATCGTATGCGCATCCATACACTCTGTCTGTCCCCTCCAAAACCGGCAGATGCCGCTCTGTATCCTATCCGCGGATTCTTGATCCCGCGCCCGGAAGACATTTCAGATCTTGAATCTATCTGCCTGCAAATAAATATTCTTTTCCCGGATATTCCGCTGGCTATATTTTATCGGGAAGGCCGCGGAAATCCCTATCTCTATCAGCGCATGTGTGATTTTGTCTTTGATCAAAACACAACCTCCACCGACATAGTCAGCAGGATGTATTCCCTTTACAAAGAACGGACCGGCAAAGAAACGGATAGCCTCCTGATCGGAAATATCCGCACTGTGTTGCGTGATCCGCGTCTGTTTCTGTTCGGTCATCCTCTTCCCGTTACCGCGCTGCAATGGCGGATTGTCCGCTACCTGCAACTGACGCATCCAAGACCGGTCCCTGCACAGGAAATCCTGGATACCTGTTTTTCCTTCCGGCATCCGCCGGCCGCCAATAATGTCAGTACACAGATCTCTCTGCTCAATAAACGGATCCGGCATCTGTTCTCCTTCACGCCGATCTCCTTCTGCTCCGAACGCGGGTATATTCTCTCGCCATATAGGATTTCAGAAAAAGATTCCTGACTTTCTCAGATATACAAGCACTATCCGCATATCATGTATTGTTTACGCATGAATGCGGATTTTCTTTTTGAAGGAGTATATACTATGTTTGGAAATCTGGCTGCGATCCTTGCAAATTTTTTATGCCTCGTTCTCGGAATAGGCGGAAATCAGAGTTTTCCCCCGCCCCTTCCCTCTGAGGAGGAAAAGGCGCTGTTTGCCGCTATGAAGAAGGGCGACCGTTCAGCGCGTGCCAAACTCATCGAGCACAATCTCCGTCTCGTCGCACATATTGTCAGAAAATACTACACGTCCTACCGCAATCCCGATGACCTGATTTCCATCGGAAGCCTCGGCCTTATCAAGGCAATTGACTCCTTTGACTGCACAAACGGCGCACGCTTTGCTACTTACGCGGCAAAATGTATTCAAAACGAAATCCTCATGTTTTTCCGCTCACAGAAAAAGCTGGCCTGTGAGGTTTCCATCCATGAAACCATTGATGTAGACCGGGACGGCAATCCGCTGACGTATATCGATATTATCAGCTGCGAAGATACCATCGCGGAAGATCTGGATACCAAAATGAATACGCAATACGCCTTACGTCTGATCCGTGATGCCCTTGATGAACGCGAGCGAGAAATCCTGATTATGCGATATGGGCTTACCGGCAAACCGGCCTTACCGCAACGAGAAGTCGCAAAAAAACTGGGAATTTCCCGCTCTTATGTCAGCCGGATAGAAAAAAGAGCGTTGGAAAAAATCAAAAGTTATTTTGGAAATAAATAGGATGTCCCTCTTATGGAAGGAAGTAATGCGTATAAAAGAAGCGCTGCTTCACATAATAAATGACAAACGGGATATATTGCCCGTAGAAAAAAGAAAGAGGTATCAGCGAATGATTATTGACAAAATTGCTCTGATCCTCACAATCATAGGGGCTCTCAATTGGGGCGGTATCGGCCTCTTCTCCTTTGATACTGTGGCATGGATCTGCGGCGGTTCTGCAACTATCGCGGCGAGAATCATATATACACTGGTTGCCCTGGCCGGCATCTGGTGCATCTCTCTTCTCTTCCGCCCCGAAGAGAACACGGCTGTGGCAGAGCACCATTGAAAAAAAGAATCTCCGCCAGGCGGAGCTTCTTTTTTTCATCGTATTTCAGAATACAATAAAGAACTTGCAAAGGAAGAGCACCGAAAGGATCATCGTAAAGACCGATACATCGCGGAACTCGCCACGCAGGATCTTGATCAGACTGTACATTACAAGACCGATACCGATACCGTTTCCGATACTGCTGGAAATCGGCATGAAAATCAGCATCATGATAACCGGCACTGTATTGGCCGAATCGCTGTAATCTACCTCACGAAGCGAGCCGATCATCAGCGATCCAACAAAGACCAATGCTGCAGAAGTCGCCGGAGGCGGAATAATGGCCGCGATAGGAGAAACGAACATGCACGCCAGGAACAGAAGTCCGGTTACAATGGAAGCGAGGCCGGTTCTTCCGCCTTCCTTAACGCCGGATGCCGACTCTACAAACGTTGTCACCGTGGAAGTACCGGTAACAGCACCGACGCAGGTTGCAACCGCATCCGAAACAAGGCACTGGCTCATGTTCGGAACCTTATCATCCTCGTCCAGCATGTCCGCTGCCTTGCAGGTTCCGTACAGCGTACCGATGGTATCAAACATATCCACAATGCAGAAGCTGATAATGGTCATGATTGCGGAGAATATTCCGATGGAGAACATATTGTTGAAGTCAAACTTGAAGAGGGTCAGATTGGCCATATCGGCAAAGGGAGGAATCCAGCTCGCGGTTTCCGGGCTGACAAACGGATTGGTTCCGAGCACCGCAAAACACATGATCCAGTAGAATGCAGATGCACCGGCAATTCCCAGAAGAATAGACCCGGTCACATGCTTATGGTTGAGCACAGCGATAAGAAGCACACCGATCAGCATGGTAATGACATGCACGACCATGACTTTATAATCTTCGCCCATGAGTTGTGCAGTTGCGCTGGGGCCCTGTGTAAAGAAGGTGCCCAGCATCAGGAAGGGACCACCGGTTGCTGTATCGATGCTGTCGTTGGTACCGAGTCCGATGTTGATCAGCATCAAACCGATTCCCGCAGAAATACCGAGACGCACGCTGTGCGGAATCGCATCCACGATCTTTTCACGGACACGGAAGAGCGAAAGCACAAGGAAAATAATACCTTCTAACAAGATGATGGTGAGACCTGCCTGAAAACCCTGCAGGTAGGTAACGCCTGCCGCAGCGGCAATCGATGCGACCACTGTAGCAAAATAGGAGTTCAGACCCATACCGGGAGCAAGAGCAAACGGCATGTTGGCCAGAAGACCCATTAGGATCGTACCGATGGCGGACGACAGAATCGTTGCCATGAATACGGCATTCCACAATTCCGTGCCACCGCTCGCGCCAAAGTTGGTGAGGAGATTCGGGTTCAGCGCAATGATGTACGCCATGGTCAGGAAGGTGGTAAGCCCTGCCATGACTTCCTTCTTTACGCTGGATCCCTTTTCCTTCACCTTGAAGAAACTCAGAATTTTTTCCATGAAAAGGTGCTCCTTTTTTGAATTCCCCGGAACAAAAAACGGGCGGGCGACCGGCCCGTCCGCAACCACTTCTCCGGAAAAAACAAAAAACAGCATCGCCCTACGGTCAATGTTGTGTTTTGCCCCGGATAGTGGACAGTGGAACCGGCTGTCCGTAGAAACGCGCGGCCCTTCCCGCCGCCCTTATATCCGTCAGGTTTATGTCTTAATTATAAACACTTTTTTAATATTTTGCAATCGTCAATACTAACAAAAAACTGCGACATTTTTTGGCAATTTTACTCTTTTTCCGCATTCTGCCGCCAAAAGACATGCTGCATTTCGCTTCTGCGATGCATATACTGATGGCGGGGAGAAGTTTTCCCTGATTTCCTTTCTTTCCCTTGATTAAATCCCCCGCTTCTTCGGTAAAAATAATACTGCAAAGGAAACTTCTGAAAGGAACCCGCACTGCGGGGAACGTCTGCCATGAACATAAGACGTGGTGATATCTATTATGCGGATCTGAGTCCGGTTGTCGGAAGCGAGCAAGGTGGACTGCGGCCGGTTCTCATTGTACAGAATGACGTCGGAAACCGGTACAGTCCTACCGTCATTGCCGCCGCCATTACCAGTAGAATGGGGAAAGCGAAACTGCCTACCCATATCGATATTTATGCAAGCCGTGAGGGATTGCAAAAAGATTCGGTTGTTTTGTTGGAACAAATTCGCACGCTGGACAAACGGCGCCTGCGTGAGAAAATGGGGCACCTGGACGATGATGTCATGAATCGCGTCAACAATGCGATATCCGTCAGCTTTGGTCTCAGCAACACGCCGGAAGCTACAAGCCCGCCACGCGTATACGCAAAAACCGAAATCGCTTCCTCAGAATAAAGACTTTCCGCTGAAAATTTACAATATACAGCGGGGAGAGCGTTGAAATACCGCTCTCCCCGCTGTATAATATAGTACGGAGTTTTCATGAGAGGAAATTTGTTGCTATGCCGTTTTCCGAAACTTTTATTGTAAATTCCCATGCTTGTGACGCCGAAGGAATTGTGCGGCCGACTCCGATGATGGTTTTCATGCAGGAGTGCGCCAACCGCCAGCTTCTCCGCTATGGCCCCAGCAATGACGATTTGCGAAAAGAGGGCTATTTCTTTGTACTTAGCCGGATGGGAATGAGTTTTTATGCACCACTGCACGCTTTTGATACCGTAACCGCACAAACCTGGTCCACAGACAGCCACGGCTTCAGCTTCTGTCGCTGTCACCGACTGCTTCGCCATGAAGAAGTCATTGCGGAAGCTGTTTCGGTCTGGGCCATGCTCCGATTGGATACAGGGCGCCCTGTGCGTGTCAGTGAATACCACCCGAACTATGCACCCGAGCCCATGCTGACATACGATCTTCCTATGCGGATCCGCATTGCACCGGAACACCTGAAGCTGATCGGTGAACATACGGTACGTTACAGCGAGGTGGACATCAATCGGCATATGAACAATACCGTCTATGGCGATATGCTCTGCAATTTCCTGAATATGTCCGCGCGGAGGGTGGCTCGTATCAATTTCAATTATCTGAACGAAGCTCCCCTGGGAGAAACAATCAAGGTTTATTGTGAAGAACCGGAACGGGATACCTATGTGTTCCGGACTCTGCGAAGCGACGGAAAAATCAATGTGGAAGCAGAATTCGTTCTGGAAGACCTGCACGAAACGCTGTAACTGCCGATCATCGTACCGACAAGGCAAAATTGCACGGAAAAAACTGCGCAATTCACGCCCCCTAACATCATGGCTATAAACATCATGGATATATAAGGAAGGAGTGCTTTACATGAGAAAACCGTCGCATGCACTGCAAGAATATCTGGAGGAGATCCGCCAGGAGGTTTTCGGGGACGGATATAAACGGATAGAAAATTATCGAGGGTATCAGGTCTACGCGATCACGTTCAAAGAACCGGTCATCATGGATCCTGTAGTGGTCTTTGTCAATGCAGACGGCGACTTCTGGTCACCGGATGGAGAGGAATACCTGCAATACAGGCGTGATGTGTGTCATGACTGATTTTCCTGCGCATTGCGGTGAAAGAGGTGCCAAGGCATCTCTTTCTTTTTGTTCTCTTCTTCATACTTTTTTCACTGCGCTCATATATATGGAACCACAGGACCGCGCAAAGAAAAAAGAAAAAGGAAAAGAGGAAAAGCATCTATGGTATACAAACCGGAAGGATATGCGATCGGCAATACGGAAAACCACGAAAATCTCTGTTCTCTGCCTGCGCTGGAGCGTGCACTCGACAAACAAAAAATCCTCGAGTCTACTGCATTGCTCTGCGACAGCAATTTCTCACTTCATTTTGACCTTTATGGGATCCGCGGAATCATGCCGCGAAGCGAGGTCCAGTTCTCCGCACAAGGCGAGCCTACCAAAGATATTGCCGTTCTGACACGGGTAGGAAAGCCGACCTGTTTCAAAATCATAGGGTTCCGTCGGGAATCCGACGGAAATCTGTGTGCAATTCTTTCCAGAAAAGCCGCGCAGGCGGAATGCTACTACGAATATATCCGTACACTGATGCCGGGAGATATTCTGCCGGCACGTGTAACCCACCTGGAAAGTTTTGGTGCGTTTGTAGACATTGGGTGCGGTATTATTTCCCTGCTCCCTATTGATGCCATTTCGGTTTCCCGTATTTCGCATCCCAGGGATCGGTTCCAGCCGGGAGACCGGATCCACGTCCTGATCCGGAGTATTGATACAAATGGCCGTATTTATGTATCCGGTCGTGAACTGTTGGGGACATGGGCGGAAAACGCGGAAAAATTTACCGTGGGGCAAACCGTCATGGGTATCGTGCGCAGCATGGAAAGTTACGGAATTTTTGTGGAACTGACACCGAATCTGGCCGGACTGGCCGAGCCCAAAGATGGGATTGCTGTCGGCTGTACCGCAGCCGTATATATAAAAAGCATCCTGCCGGAAAAAATGAAAATCAAGCTGGTCATCATTGATACACATCCATCCGGAGACTTCAAACTTCCCGTTACCTGTTTCATAGACACCAAAAATATAACGCATATGGATCATTGGTGTTATTCTCCGGCCTGTTGCCCGAGAAGAATCGAAACTCGATTTGATACACCATAGTTACCACCGTATAAAGCACAACTGAAAATACATAGTCTGGCATCTGTCCTCCGTCTTTATTCCATAAAAGAAAGGCATCGGCGCATATGTTCCGATGCCTTTCTGTTTTCGCTATCTGCCCTGCAATATCTGCCTTATGCAACATCAATACCGCAGATCTTTCGGCATACTCACCGCTCCCGGATTGTACAGTTGAAGCAGACGAAACGCTTTCTGCGTTCCTTCAAACAAAACCAATATTTCCTCGTCCTTATCGTTACGATATACAAGATAGCAGGTATCCGGTGAATGCACACTTCCACGAAAATCATACACATGCGCATATCTGCCGTTGCCTCCCTTTCCCGGACCGGCGCTGACAAGATCCTTGATCCGCAGGGTCATGGCATTTCTTCTCGTGCGGTTGCCATATATACGCGCGAAAGAAATCTGTCCGATCTCTATTTCATATTCATTGGTTACCTGCGTATAGCGCCATGTGTAAAAGACGAGGATCAGAAGCAGCAACGGGCAGACGGCAAACACCTGCGGCATCCGCACCGCATAAAAAACGCAAAAACCCACTACAAGAAACAGAACATACAGTCCTATCAACCCCACACGGGAAAGCGCATATCGACCTTCCGGTTTTCTGTCTACTGCAAAAGTAAACCTGTTCTCCGTCATATTTTCCATTCGCCTTTCAGTAGAATGTCGCGACCTGCTGATCCGGAGGAAGCGGGTCTGTCAACTCTACGGACAGCACTTCCAGAACAGGGCCAGCCGAACCATACAGTTTGTGGTATGCACGGGTAAAGCGTGCCTCTAAAATCACCCAATCCTTGCTCTGTAAAGAGAATTTTTCCTTTCCCTTACAGATCATTCCGCGATAGGCAATATCATTCACACAGCAAGTCATAACATGCCGCCCTATCACGAAAGAATCCGCCGGAAGCTTCGGATCCCTTGCAACGATTCCCTTAAACCTGATCCTTTTCCCGATGTATTTCTCCATTTCCTCAGACATATCCCGATAAAAAATGGCATAGTCGCGATCCGAAATCTCCACCGGATCTGCTTCCAGATCGTAAGGCAAGGGATCCTCGATATCATCGTATTCGATGGTATGATCCATGTACTCATATGCGATGTTGGCTTGCCGCGTAACACCCCGGACAATCCGATGCAATTCGCTCTTATCGGTCTTTTCCGGATCAAAACGATTAAAAACCACCATTTCACAATTCTGCAGCTTATTGACGACTTGTGTACGCATATTCGTATTATACCGCAGAAAGGTCGCCGCATCTGCCAGCATGATTTCCTGATATATATACCAGTTCTCCGGCAGTGCTTCATAGAGTGCATCATTCATCCACATGCCGTTATACTCCAGCATAACACGAACGGCTCCATGTTTTTTCTGCAACGCAGCCAATTTATCAGGATTGAGCTGCGACGGCTTCTCTATGCGCTCCAGCACAACATTATCCGCCGCATAATTCTCCGGCACATAATCCTCTTCGCCCTCTTCACAGGATAAAATGAGCGTCTTTTCACCGCTGTTGAACTCCCGATCCTCCAGAGTTTCCTGAATCATCGTGGTTTTCCCCGCCTCCAGGAATCCGGTGAAAAGATAAACTGCAATATCCATACAACCTCCTCAGGCGAGCCGGAACAGACGGGCAATCGCCTCGGTATTCAGATCGGCGCCAATCACGCACAGGCGGCCGGTCACATCGGCCGCGCCTTCCCGCACATCCGGCTCTCCGGGAACATAGTCAAAGTGCAGAAAACCACCGTCTGCCGAGGCCACAATGCCTTTGGCGCGTAAAATAGTTCCGTAAGACGGATCCTCCGCAAACGCCTGCAATGCCCGCATAAGTTCTTCCTTGGTATACCGGCAGGCCGTCTCCCGACCGAAGCTGGAAAAAACATCCTCCGCGTGATGATGTCCGTCTCCATGATGGTGTCCGTCTCCATGATGGTGACAAGTGCACCCTTCCCCATGGCCATGATCGCCGGCGTCTTCACCGTGATCGTGATGGCAGGTACAGGAATCTTCCCCATGGTCATGATGATGGCAGCATTCTCCCTCATGCTCGTGATGATGTCCGCAACGGTCTTCCTCATCATGATCATGATGGTGACAGCACGTCTCCCCACCATTTTCGTGTTGATGGCAAGACATGCCTTGCTGCGCTCTTTCATCGTAGCTGGCGCGTTTTTTCTCTTCTGCAAGGAGACTTTCCAACGCCTTTTCTGCCGCATCCGGATTCTCAATTGCTTCCAGAATACGCTTGCCGTCCAGTCCGTCCCACGGGGCGGTAATGCAGACGGCGGTCGGATTCTGCGCACGGAGAAGCGCTATTCCCTCCCGTATCTTCTCATCCGTCGCCGACTGCGTATGGCTCAGTACAATCGCCGTTGCACTTGCAATCTGATCATTGAAAAATTCCCCGAAATTCTTCATGTACATTTTGCACTTGTTGATATCGACAACCGTAGTCAGTCCATTCAATACGGCTCTTCCGGCGCATGCTTCCTGCACTGCACGTGCCACATCGCTGAGTTTTCCGACGCCGGAGGGCTCTATCACCACCCGATCTGGTGAGAAACGGGACAGCACCTCTGCAAGTGCACGGCTGAAATCTCCTACAAGGCTGCAGCAGATACAGCCGGAATTCATCTCCGTGATCTCCACACCTGCATCCCGCAGGAATCCGCCGTCCACCCCGATTTCGCCAAACTCGTTTTCAATCAGGACAACCTTTTCTCCTTCATATGCCTCCTTTATCATTTTCCGGATCAGCGTGGTTTTCCCGGCGCCAAGAAACCCGGAATACACATCTATCTTCGTCATAGATACACTCCCTTTCTCCATTTTCCGTTACCTTTCCTATCAAAATATTATTGTATCACGCGATGTGTAAAAAGTCAATGCAGAAGCAAAAAGTATCCTCTGTGCAATTGACAGCATTGCAAAATTCCGCTATAATGTCTTTATCCGTGATGTCCGGGGAGTGCAGAATTATGAAAAGTGTTTTTCTCAAATATATCCTGGTCTTTTCGCTGATCATTCTGGTCAGTTTTCTCATGCTGTCCTCCATCGTGTCGGTCAGCATTGATGAGTACGCAAGCGACGCGCGGAAGCGGGATGTTATCCTTATGGGAAACATCGCCACTTCTCTGATCGAGGAAGAATACGGTATTACACCGGATACTACTCTGGAAGCAGTGGTATCCGAAAACAAGGACGATCTTACCCGCACTTTCCGTTCCCTCACTACCCACGCAAGCGGCATCGGATTTCTGCTCACGGACATGGCCGGAAATGTCTTGATTTTCCACGGGCTAAACGTAAATAGCGGCACCAAGATGAATACTGCCTATATCTCACGTGCCGGTGAAGACGGAAGCTATATCGAAACAGGAAATCTGGGTGGGATCCTGCATCAAGCACACATTGTATGCGCTTCCCCCGTCAAGGACGTAACCGGAGAACAAATCGGAGCATTGTTTTCCTGCTCCTCTACTTCGGAAGAAGATGCATTGCTCGCCGTTCTGAATAAAAGCATTTTCCTTTCCAATCTCTGGATCATGATTGCGGTTATCATTGCAGTAGACCTGATCGTGGAACGCTTTCTCACACCATTACGGGAAATGAATCAGGCAGCAAAGGATTTTGCCAAAGGGAAATTCGATGCGCGGGTAACCGTTACCGGAAAAGATGAAGTTGCCGATTTTGCTATGACTTTTAACCAAATGGCGGAATCGTTGTCGCAATCCGAAAGGCTCCGATCCACCTTTCTCGCCAATGTTTCCCATGATCTTCGAACACCGATGACCACGATTGCAGGCTTTGTTGACGGAATCCGAAGTGGCGCCATCCCACCGGAAAAACGGGACTATTATTTAGGAATTGTTTCCGAGGAGGTACACCGCCTTTCCCGTCTGGTATCCCAGCTTCTCGATATCTCCCGCATGGAAAGCGGTGTACAGAAATTCCACCAGGAAAAATTTGATATCTGTGAGGTCACACGCCTGGCCCTGATTTCTTTCGAAAGGCAAATAGAAGAAAAACAGCTCTGTGTCGAACTGGACTGTGCCGAGGACGCCATGCAAGTATACGCGGATCGGGATGCCATGCACCAGATCATTTACAACATTGTAGAAAACGCCGTAAAATTCTCAAGATCCGGAGGATTACTCCGTCTTTCTATTCAACCGGGCGAGCGCGGAAAGTACGAAGTAGTAATTTATAACGAAGGAGAAGGTGTACCCGCTGAGGATCTGCCCTATATTTTCGACCGTTTTTATAAAACAGATAAAAGCCGCGGGCTCGACAAAGTCGGTGTAGGACTTGGACTGTATATTGCAAAAACCATTCTCAACGCCAATGACGAACGCATATGGGCTGAGAGCGAAGAAGGAAAGTACTGCGCCTTTCATTTCACGGTTCGCGCCAGTAACTGATCGTACAGGAAAAAAGACGGCGATACAGTATCGCCGTCTTTTCCGTTCTTTCATTGGATGGATCCGTCTTCCGCAGAAGCGCTACGCAACGCTTCGATTACGGCGCGCCGGTCGGGTGCCCCGAACACCGCCGATCCTGCCACCAGTATGTCGGCGCCGGCGGCCGCTACAGCGCCGGCATTTCCCCTGTGGATGCCCCCATCCGCCTCAATAAGGAAATGCAGACCCCGGCGCGTGCGTTCTTTTTTCAGCGCATCGATCTTTTCCAGCGTTTGCACAATCAGCTTCTGACCGCCGTACCCCGCTTCCACTGTCATCACCAGAACCATATCGCATTCATCCAGAAAAGCGTATGTATCCGAAATCGGCGTATTCGGATTCACACATACCGCTGCCTTCCGCCCGCATGCATGAATGCGATCCAGTGTCTGGGCCACACAATGACAGCTTTCTGTATGCACGGTTATGATATCCGCGCCCGCCTCTGCAAAGCGCTCAATATACCGCTCGGGCTCGGTTATCATCAGATGCACATCAAACGGAAGCGAAGTTTTTCCCCGCAACGAGGAAAGAATCGGAAAACCGAAACTGATATTGGGTACAAAAACACCATCCATCACATCCAAATGTATATAATCTGCCCCGCCAGCTTCCACAGTGTGTACTTCCTCTGCCAAACGAGAAAAATCACATGCCAACAAGGAAGGGGAAATTCTGACCATAATAATTTCCTTTCTTTATAGTATCTTCATCTCACCATGTATCGTCTTCATCTCATCATTGTTCTTGCTTACATATGTGACAGCCTTCCCACCTCCTGTTTCACCCGGAGAAACACAGCGTGCACAGAATCTGCCGTTCCGAAGATAAAAGAAGTTTCCAAGTGCCGGTACGAATCTGTCGCGCAGTCACAGGATGCGCCATATCCTGTAAAGAGGGGTTACCCTTTCGTACTCCACACGCCGTCAGGAGAGGAAGAGCAAGGACGTGACACCAAATACGGCGCACACGGGTACTGGAAAGTGCAACGGTCACGTTGCACTTTTATTTTTCCTGTATCCGCGGACACCATATCAGAGAAATATCGTTTTTTCTCCCCGCCGGTACAACAGGCAAACCGCATGCGCGGCCATGCCCTCGCCACTGCCGGTAAATCCAAGTCCCTCCTCCGTTGTACCTTTTATATTGATGCAGGCGGAATCGCAGTTCAGCGCCTCGGCAAGATTCTTACGCATCTGCGCAAGATACGGCGCGATTTTCGGGCGCTGTGCGATCAGAGTGATATCCGCATTCCCGAGACAGTAGCCACGGGAGGCCATACGCTCCGCCACACGGCGCAGGAGAAGGAGACTTGAAATGCCCTTATATGCCTCATCACTGTCCGGAAAATGCTTTCCTATGTCTCCGTCGCCCAGAGCGCCCAGCAATGCATCTGCCAGCGCATGCACCAGCACATCTGCGTCCGAATGTCCAAGAAGCCCTTTTTCATATTCCATTTTTACACCGCCGAGAATCAGTTCTCTGCCCGGAACCAGGCGGTGCACGTCATATCCGTGACCTATGCGGATCAACACTTCTTCGCCCCGCTTTCGCTTTCCTCTCTTCTCCGGCGCAGAATCTGCGCAGCACGGAGAAGATCCGGTGCCGTTGTTATCTTGAAATTTTCGCTTCCGCAGTCCACCAATTTCACTGCTTGTCCGATTCTCTCGCACAGCATTACATCATCGGTTGCCGAAAAACCGGCTTTTACCGCCGTATATGCGGCTGCCCGATAAAGATCCGCAGAAAAAACCTGCGGCGTCTGCGCCGCCCACAGGGTTTCCCGGTCCAATGTTTCTTTTACATATCCATCGGGTGTCGCGCGCTTGACCGTATCCGTCACGCGACAGGCCGCCGTGGCTCCTCCGCATGCATAGGCCGCCGCCACTACATCTGCAATCATATCCGGGGTCGCCATACACCGCGCTGCATCGTGTATCGCCACATACCGGACCTTTTCCCCATCCGTTGCCTCAAATCCCGCAAGCGCCGAGTATTGC
>CALWTT010000107.1 GCA_944384545.1 uncultured Clostridia bacterium
GACCCAGACGGAAGGGAGACCGATGACCGAACCGAGAATTCTGGGGCTGATGATATTGCCGTTGATCTGTTGGATGGCGAGTGCGATGACAAGGAACCAGAGCGCCATAGAAGGATCCTTGATGAAAATGATGAAGAAGCTTGGAACGGCGCCGATAACAGGCCCGAAGGCAGGAATGATATTGGTGATGCAAAGGATGGCACTGATGAGAGGATAGTAGGGCATCTTTACGATGGCGAGGACGATGAATGCAATGAGTCCGACGATGAGCGAATCAAAGATACTTCCTACCAGGAAGCGACCGAAAGCGCGGTCGGCGAAAGCGAGCGTGTCGGAAAGGAAAAGGCATGCACGCCGAGGTAGGAAGGCACAGATAAAGCGTCTGGCGATCGCGGCGAGCAGATCCTTATGGTAAAGGAAGTAGGCGGAGAGAAAGATCCCGATGAGCGTGTTGCCGAGAAAGGCAAGAACGCGTGTACTGAGAAGACCAATCTGCGCTGTGAGATTGCTGAGAAAGGACCGGAGCGCATTCTGGACATCCTCAAGCTGGATAAAATCCGAAAGGCTGTCATAGTCACCGAGCCAGTCGGCCTGACGGATGAATTCGTCCAGACGTTGCCAAAGGAGATCAATATATTGCTGTGCGTTATTGGACAGGTCCTGATAACTTGCTGCAATCTGCGGAACAATCATGAGGATCAGAATCCCCAGAATGAGGATGACGCATAAATAGGTAAGGATCAGGGCAAGAAAGCGTGCGGTTCTGCGGCGCCGTTTTTTGAGGCGAGGCAGAATGACTTTTTCGGCAAAGCGAACCAGCGGATTGAATATATAAGCGAAAACGAAGCCGAAAAGGACGGATTGAAGCACCGAAAACAGTCCGGCAATATGCCCGGTGATCCAGGGGAGATTGATTCCGATCACGACAACGAGGATGAGCAGGGCCAGGACAAAAAAAGTATAGAGAGCCATGGAGGTATACTGATCGTTTTTCGGGAAGCGGAACATCACAAGCAACCTCCTGACCGTAAAAATAATGACCTGACAAAAAAAGGATACCGTACTAGTATTATACAGGAAGGTGCGCTGGAAATCAAGAGGCGGAGAAAAGTAGTATGGGAAACTGTGCATGTGTGGAAGAGGGCGAAGCCGCGCGGGTGCGGAAGGGAAGCAGCGAGGGATGGCACAATGGAACGGGGAATTGCATTTGAAGAGGGAATGTAGTATAATGGGAGGCAGGAGAATGCGGAAAGGACAGAATGATTCGAGTGCCTGGCATGTTGAGCACCGGCAGAAGGACGGGAGCGGGAAGGGGAGCGGAAATGATACACAGAGCACAGGACGCCGTGCGCATTATGCGACCGGCATATGCAAAGATCAATCTATATCTGGACGTGCTGTCCTGTCGCGCGGACGGCTATCATGAACTGCTGACGGTGATGCAGAGCATTTCGTTGCACGATGATATTATCCTGTATTATGAGCCGTGGCGGCAGGGAGAAATCCGGCTGCGTATATATGGTGCCCCCCTGCCGACAGACGGCCGGAACCTTGTATACCGTGCAGCCGGGAAGTATATGGAGGCGACGGGGCAGAGTGCGCGCGTTTCTGTTACATTGCGGAAGAAGATTCCGATTGCGGCAGGGCTCGCGGGCGGAAGCAGCGATGCAGCCGCCACGCTGCTGGCTCTGTGGGAGGCGAGCGGACATGCGCTTTCCCGTACGCAACTGATGGAACTGGCGGCAGAGCTGGGATCGGATGTTCCGTTCTGTCTTGCCGGCGGAACACAGATCTGCCGTGGGCGCGGTGAAATCCTGGAGCCGCTTCCGCTTGCCGCGCCGCTCTATGCAGTGGTGGCCATCGGACGAGAGCATGTATCCACACCGGAAGCCTTTCGCCGGATGGATCAATATTATCACGGCTTTGACGGAAGTGTCATGCATGGGGGAGCACCGGATGTGCTGATCGATGCCCTGCGTCAGGGTCATCCGGCCTCGGCGGCAGAGACTGTATACAACGCTTTCGAGCCGGTGATCCTGCCCACATGCCCACAGGCCCGATCGCTGCGCGACCGCCTGCTGGAGGCGGGCGCCTATACGGCGCATATGAGCGGAAGCGGCCCGTCGGTATTCGGATTGTTTGACGGGGAGTCGGCGGCAAGACGTGCCGCGGCACTTCTCGGCCGCGGAGCATACGCAGTCAGGACGGTCGGGGAGAATTTTCCATAAGATTCTCCGTGTGGGGAAAGCCGGAAAAATGGATGGTGCGGGTGTTGTCTGCAGGAAAAAAGAAAAGCGCGCGGTCGATACGGCCGCGCGCTTTTGTCATCGGCAGGGAGAACATGCAGGCGCCTTGGGAAGGAGAATACATAGGTAACACCGGGGAAAACGCGGGGAACGGGACAGGTCAGCGACCGGGAGAGGCCTGCGGAAATGCCGGAAGCGTCCGATGCCGAGTTCCCATGCCGAGGGGAGGAAAAACCACAGGTGTTCAGCGAAGGAAATTCTCCACAATAACCGCTTCGGCTTCTTCTTCACTCATGCCGAAGGTCATCAGCTTCACGATTTGATCGCTGTTGATTTTCCCGATTGCCGCCTCGTGAATCAGTTGTGCATCGCTGTGGTTGGCGCGTATTTCGGGAATGGAACGGATGGAAGCCGTGTCCATAATCATGGAATCGCACTGTACATGTGCACGGCAGGGAGCATTTCCGATGACCACGGGATGAAATACCTGGAGGGAATGGCCGCGCGCGATACTGCGCGAGACAATCTGCGTAACGGCGTCGGCGCCGTCCAGAGAAATGGAAACATCGCTTTCGGCGGTCTGCGTTCCCTCGGTGAGAAGACGCTCGGTCAGAATCAGTCGTGCACCGGCAGCAAGGTGCGCCTCGGTCTCGCGGCGGGTCGAATCCACGCCGCGGATCTGTACGGTTTCCATTTCGCAGACCGAATTTTCTTCCATTTCGATGATCGTGCGTGGATTCAGAATCCGCTCTCCGCTTCCGTTCCCCTCGCCGTAATGTTTTTCGACATACCGGATGCGCGCGCCACGCGCAAGGTGAAAGCTGTGGATGCCATCGTGCTGACTGCGCTGATCCCCACAGTTGTGGATGCCGCATCCGGCAATGATGAGTACATCCGCCCCCTCCCCGATATAGAAGTCGTTGTAGACCATATCGGAAAGACCGCTTTCGGTCAGGATCACCGGGATATGAATGCTTTCGTGCTGTGTGCCCGGCTTCACGCGGATATCAATGCCGGGCTTGTCCGTTTTCTGTACAATATCAATATTGGCAGTGGAATGCCTGGCAAGGCCCTGTCCGTTTTTGCGGATATTGTAGGCACCCTCCGGCACCTGATGCAGGTCTGCGACGGCCTCGAGCAGGGAGCGGTCTGTCTGGTTGATGTTTGCCATTATGCTTCCTCCTTTCCAACCGTACGACGGAGAGAACAACCGGTATCGATCTGACTCAGTAAATGCGGGAAGATCTGTTCACGTGGGCCCATTTCCCGGATTTTTCCGTCAGCGACAACGAGAATGTCGTCTGCCAGCTGCATGATCCGTTCCTGATGAGAGATGACCAGCGTGCTTTCGTGTTGCCGGTCGGACATGGCGCGGAAGGATTTGACCAGCATGGCAAAGCTCCAAAGATCGATCCCTGCCTCCGGTTCGTCGTAAATGGCGAGGCGGAGATTGCGTGCCATGAGGGTGGCAATCTCAATCCGTTTGACCTCACCGCCGGAAAGAGAGGCGTCGACCTCGCGGTTGAGATAGTCCGCCGAGCAAAGGCCAACCCTGGTAAGGTAGGTGCAGCATTCGTCCTCGGGCAGTTCGCTGCCGTGTGCGAGACTGAGCAGACGGCGGACGGTCAGACCTTTGAAGCGGGGTGGCTGTTGAAAAGCGTATCCGATGCCGAGCTTTGCACGTTCGGGAACCGGAAGATCGGTGATGTCCTGTCCGTCAAAAAGGATTTTGCCGGCAGTGGGGCGCTCAATGCCCATGATCAGTTTGGCAAGTGTGGATTTTCCGCCGCCATTCGGCCCGGTAATCACAGTAAACCGACCGGACGCAAGACGCAGGGAAAGGTCATGTATAATCTCGGTGCCGTTTCCGTCGGTTGACGGCGCGCGGAATTCGAGGTGTTTGAGTTCCAGCATAGAGCCTCCTACTATATATGGGATAAACAGTGAGACAGAAAAGTATAGCACAAATCTAACGAATATTATAGCATATAAGTGCAAGAAAGTCTATATCTGCAGGAAAAAAAGCACGAAAAAGCAAGAGCCCGTTGACAAAGCATGCAGCATCGGCTACAATACATACAGAAAAAGCGCGACTGCCGTGTCGTTGCAGCATGTACGGAAATACGGTTGCACGTAGAGTTTGTGTTTCATGCGTGGGATATCTGCACCTGGAGGCGGCCGGGGGCCGTAGAAGACAGCAGGATGCAGCAGGATGCAGGCGGGATCTGTTTTTGACTTGTCCTGGGAAAAGCTACGCACCGATTCACGACACACGGGCAGCCAATTGCATAGAAAATTCACAGGCAGAAAGAAGCATGGTGCCTGCTGTGGGGACGTGGCAATCCCGACAACGGGAAGCAATAAAGGAGCGGAAGAATGATCGGAATTATCAGCGCAATGGAAAAAGAGAGCAAGTATTTGACATCCGTATTGGATTCGCCACGCAGGGAGGAGATCAGCGGTATTCCCTATACATCCGGGGTCCTGGAAGGCCGGGAGTGCGTCATCGCCACCTGCGGAGTGGGAAAGGTTTTTGCGGCCATATGCGCACAGACGATGTTTTTGCGTTATGCACCGTCGATGCTGCTGAACAGTGGCGTGGCCGGGACACTGACACCGAAGCTGAAGATCGGAGATATAGCGGTCGCACAGAAGTTTGTGCAGCATGACATGGATACTTCTGCTGTAGGGGATCCGCCCGGACTTGTTTCCGGCATTCGTAAGATTTATTTTCCGGCAGATCCGGATTTGGTGCAGCTTCTGCAAGATTGTGCAAGGAAAGAACGGTGTGGCGTACAGATCGGGTGCATTGCCACGGGCGATCATTTTGTGGCGGAACAGGCGGAGAAGGAACGGATTGCAAAGCGCTTCGGCGCCGTTGCCTGCGAAATGGAGGGAGGTGCCATTGCACAGGTAGCGTATGTGAATCGGATTCCCTATGCTGCGATCCGTACCATTTCGGACTGCGCGGATGGAACGGCCCCGGAGGATTACGCGGCATTTGTCGGGGAAGCGGTGGCCCGCTCGGCAGGGGTTGTGCGGCGGTTTTTGGCCGGTCTGGGAAGGGAAGCTGCATTTGCCCGGGGCAGAAACTGTTTTTGAAAAGCATACCCGTGCGTTGCGAAATGCAAAAAACACAGAGGATACTGACAGTGCCTGATGCGTCTGTCCATCGGAAAATACACGAATGAATCGCGAACAGCGAGATGCGGACAGTGAGACATGGAAAAAGCCCTCTGCGTTTGGCAGAGGGCTTTTTTTATTCCACGGTGACCGACTTTGCGAGATTGCGCGGTCGGTCAATGTCGCAATTCCGAAGGAGTGCGGTTTTATACGCCAGATGCTGCATAGCAGCCATGGCAGCGAAAATGCTGGCCTCGTCCCCACCTTCAGGAAGGAGGAAGGCAGGAATCCCGGCCGGAAAAACGGCCCGGTCTTTTCCCCGGCACAGAAGGATAACATCGGCACCGCGGCTGGCGACCTCCCGCAGATTGCCGGCCATTTTTTCTGCAAGTTCGCTTTCGGTGCAGAGCGCAATGACGGGCGTTCCGCTTTCGATGAGGGAAATGGTACCGTGCTTGAGTTCTCCCGCCGCATAGGCCTCACTGTGCAGATAGGAAATCTCCTTGAGCTTGAGCGATCCCTCCATGGCCAGCGCATAATCTCTTCCTCTTCCGATATAAAAAAGATGGGCCGCATTTGCGAAGGTTTCGGAAAGGCGGAAAAGTTCCTCGCGCCTTGCAATGACCTCCCGGATAACATCCGGAGCCCGATCGGTCAGTGCACTGCAACGTGCGCGGACTGCATTGTCGTCGAGGGTTCGTCTGGCAGAGGCAAGTGCGAGTGAGAAAAGCATAAGCAAAAGCACCTGTGTGCAGTAGCCTTTTGTGGTGGCCACGGCGATTTCCGGTCCCGCATGCGTGTAGAGAACCGAATCGGCCTCACGCGCAATGGAGGAGTTCTCGGCATTGACAATGGCAAGGGTGGGAAGACCTGCGCTGCGTGCTGCGCGCAGTGCGGCCAGCGTGTCGGCGGTTTCCCCTGACTGCGAGATCAGGAGGACGAGCGTACCGGGGGTGGTAGGCGGCATATGATAGCGGTACTCAGAGGCGATAAAGGCATGGCATGGAATTCCGGCATCGCGCTCTAAGAACCGACCGCCGATCATGCCGGCATGCACGGCCGAACCGCAGGCGACGATGTGCACCTCGCGCACCGAAGCAAGAAAAGCGTCGGTAAGCCCCTCTTTCCGCATATCCGGCATCCCGTTTTGGATCCGTCCGCGGAGCGCAGCGGCCATAACGGCAGGTTGCTCGTGGATCTCCTTTTCCATATAGGTATCGAAGCTGCCCTTGGAGGCTGCCTCATGTTCCATTTCGGTCTCCTCATAGCGCGGGGCGGGAGAAAGACCGTTGTGATCAAACAGAACGATATCATCTGCTGTCAGTCGGGCGACCATGCCTTCTTCCAGACAGAAGTAGTACCGCGAATGCGGCAGGAGCGCGGTGAGATCCGAGGCCAGATAGCTGCCTTCTTCGTCGCGGCAGAGCAGAAGTGGGCTGTCCTTGCGCACCGCATAGATCTCTCCCGGACGATCCGCGAACAGGATGGCAAACGCGTAGGAGCCACGTAGAAGAGATAAGGCACGAAAGATGGCACGCACCGGATTTTTTTCGGTCGCATAGGTACGGTTCAGCAGGAAAGCAGCCACCTCGGTATCGGTTTCGGAAAGAAAGGAAACGCCCTCATCATGGAGCCGTTCCCGCCATTCTTTTTCATTCTCGATAATGCCGTTGTGCACCAGGGTGACCATGCCTGCGGTATGCGGATGTGCGTTGACATCGGTGACGGCGCCGTGGGTTGCCCAGCGGGTATGCCCGATGGCGCAGGTACTTTGCAGGTCATCCGCTTCCTTGGCAAGATGTTTTTTGAGTACCCCGATGCGACCGCAGCATTTGACGGTCCGGACCCGTGCGGAGCCGGCGTCAAAGGCGGCAAGCCCGGCGGAATCGTAGCCGCGGTATTCGAGGACGGTAAGCCCGTCTGTGATTTTCGGAATTGCGTTTGCATGACCCGTGTAACCAAAAATTCCACACATGGTAAATCCTCCATGCGAAGCAAACCGTACGGTGTTGTTTCGGTCGGAGAGGAAGCAGGCATGCTTCGCAAAATAAAATTCAGTTTTTCAGCTAATGTATACAGCCAACCGAGTATGCACTCCGGTTGGGCATGATGTGCGGCGGCAGACTCTGCCGCCGTAAGAGGTGCCGCGGACGTTTTGTGCTGCGGTTGCCCGCAGATTTGTCGGCCGCTGCGGCTGCACCGTACCGGGGAGACATCCGCCGAAGATTCGATGATCTCCCGCCTCGTTAACCGCAAAAAGCGGTCTGGCGCTATCCAAAACCCTGGATTTACGGGGGCGTGTTCTGCCGCTCAGGTGCAGAAGCGGTCAGAGAATTTTTACGATATGATCCGGATCCTTGAAAATGGAATCGGCAGGGACATACCCGCGCACAGAGGAAAGGGGATAGATGCGGCTGTTTGGCCCGATGACGGTTCCGGGGTTGAGGACGCAGTGGCAGCCTACCTCGACACCGTCACCGAGCGCGGCCCCGAATTTGCGGCATCCGGTTTCGGTTTTGATACCTTGACAGGAGACCGTGATATCGGATTTGTCGCTCTTGACATTGGAGGTGACGGCCCCCGCGCCCATATGTGCACGGAATCCGAGGATGGAATCCCCAACATAATTAAAATGCGGGACCTGTGCCCGATCGAAGAGGATGCAGTTCTTGAGCTCCACGGAATTTCCGACGACGGCATGGCGGCCGACGAGAGCAGCACCGCGAATGAAAGCGCAATGCCGGATCTCGGCCCCCTCCCCGATGATACAGGGCGCCGAGAGGAGCGCGCTGGGAGCGACCTTGGCGGTCCGTGCTACAAAACCTCCGGGCTGAATTTCGTCATAGAGATCGGCAGGCAGTGTTTGTGCGATCGTGCGGAGGATGTCCGGAATATCCGAAAGGATCTCCCACGGGTAACGGTAGCGCGCGAGGAAGCGGAGCGCCAGCGATGAATCGGGTTCACGGAAAAGCGAAGCGCAGGTAAGGTCATCCGTCATCATGGAAGTCGCTCCTTTCTCAGAGAAGGCCGAGCTCTTCAATGAGCGCGGCGAGATCTTCCGCATAGCGGTGACAAAGAGCATCGGATTCGGCCTCCACCATGATGCGGATCAGAGGTTCGGTTCCGCTCTCACGCAAGAGAATGCGACCTCCGTCTCCGAGTGCTTTCGAGATTTCCCGTACACGTTCCGCTACGCGGGGATGGTTCCGTACAGCGGATTTATCCGCGACCCGCAGATTTTTGAGGACCTGTGGGTACATTTTGACGGGCTCAGCCAGCTTACTGAGCGGCTGTTTGGAGGAGACGACGGTCTCCATAACCTTAATGGCCGTGAGAATTCCGTCGCCGGTGGTCGCGTATTTGCTGAGGATAATGTGTCCGGATTGTTCGCCGCCGATGCAGTTGCCGGTTTCTGCCATATTTTCGTAAACGTATTTGTCTCCGACCGTCGTCTGAACGTAATCGATACCGGCTTCGTCGAGCGCCCGGTACAGGCCGAGATTGGACATGACCGTGGTAACAACGGTGTTGTTGGTCAGTGCATTGTGGCGCTTCATATCGGCTGCGAGCAAATACATGATATGATCCCCGTTTACGACGCGTCCGTTTTCGTCCACAGCAATGCAGCGATCGGCGTCTCCGTCGAAGGCAAAGCCGATGTCCAGGTGATTTTCCTGCACGAAATGGCAAAGTGCCTCAATGTGCGTGGATCCGATGCCGCGATTGATATTGAGGCCATCGGGATTGGCGCCGATCACGAAGGTGCGTGCGCCGAGGGCATCGAACACGCTTTTTGCAATCATCCAGGCGCTGCCATTGGCGCAGTCGAGGCCGACGCGGAACTGCTTGAAGGAATAGAGGGAAAGCGAAATCAGATAACCGATATACCGGTTTCTTCCGGCGGCATAATCGACAATACAGCCGACATTTTCCCCGGAAGCATAGGGGAGATCGTTCTGACCATCGGGGAGCGGAAAGCGCCCGTCGAGGTAGGCCTCAATCCGATCAAGGGTGTCATCTTCCATTTTTTCGCCGCGTGCATTGACAAGCTTGATTCCATTGTCGCTGTATGGATTGTGACTGGCGGAGATCATGATTCCGCAGTCAAAGCCTTCGCTTGCCGTGACATAGGAAACGCTTGGGGTGGTGGTCACATGCAGCATATAGGCATCGGCGCCGGAGGCGGTGAGCCCGGCTACAATGGAGTATTCGAACATGTAGCTGGAGCGTCGGGTATCCTTGCCGATGACAATGCGGACTTTGCGTGTGCCGTTTTCGGAATAATACCAGCCGAGGAAGCGGCCGATGAGGTAGGCATGGCGGGAGGTCAGCGTCAGGCCGGCTTCGCCGCGGAAGCCGTCTGTGCCGAAATATTTAGCCATAGATCTTCTCCTTTACATTCATTATGCACCTGAAAGCCGGGATAGACCCGGGAGAAAACCGCCGTAACGTATTATAACATACCCAAAGAAGAAAGTCAACATGCATACGGCGGAGGGAAAAGCGGAGAAATGCAGAAAGAGCGCGGAGAAAGCATATGGAGACGCAGGGAAAGGGAAAAGGGGGTTGCAAATTGCAGGAAGAAACGGTATAATGAAAACAGAAGAGCCGTATAGAATAGGAATATGCAAAAGGAGTGCAAAAGATGAAACGGGAAGGGTATATTTCCTGGGACGAGTATTTCATGGGAGTTGCATTGCTTGCGGCCGAGAGGAGCAAGGACCCGAACACACAGGTGGGCGCCTGTATTGTGGATGAGGATAACCGGATTGTATCGACAGGATACAATGGCTTTCCCTACGGTTGCTCGGACGATGAATATCCGTGGTCCAGAGAGGGCGATGCGCTTTCGGAGACAAAATACGGCTATGTGGTGCACGCGGAACTGAACGCCATTCTGAATGCCCGGGGTCGGAGCGTGGCGGGAACGCGGTTGTATGTTGCTCTTTTTCCGTGCAATGAGTGTGCAAAGGCGATCATCCAGTCGGGGATCCGGGAAATTGTATACCTGTCGGATAAATATGCAGATCAGCCGAACACGCGGATTTCCAAACGCATGTTGCAATCGGCAGGTGTCCGCCTCCGCCGTCTGACCGTGGAGCGGGAGAGTCTGACACTGGATTTCCGCAAGGGGTTGTAAAGGAGGCGTCGGATGCACCGTCGCACAGGAATAGCAGCGCGCCCCGGCAGAGCAAGAGGCTTTGCCGGGGCGCGCTGCTATTATGGGTACGCTTCCGCCTATGGGAGAAAAATATGCACAGTCAGGCCAAAGAGAATGGGAACAGGGAGGACGGGGTGCGGAGGAGCCGTCAGAGTTGACTTAATGCAAATCTTGTGACTTCGATGACCTCTTTTTGCTTGGAATAGACCACATACATGTACCCGTCGTGTACCAGGGTATGCGGATACCCGTAAAGCCCGCCCTTATGCATCCCTTCGAATCTGCGTACATAGGGTTCGTTGCGAAGGATGTAGCGTGTACGGAAGTTTTCGCCGTCCTCGGAAAGACAGAGATCGAGAGGGTTTCTGCCGCCGTGCAGCTGTGTATTGCTGACGCCGTAAAACCTTCCATCGGGGAGACGGCCGAAATGGAAACGGCTGCCGTCATCCGAATATGCAGTGGGATGGGGCCCGACCCAGGTTTCGCCGTTGTCATAGCTCTCGCTGCACCACAGGACCTCGGAATTGGTGCGGTGCATCATATGAAGGACATGATCGTCGGTTTCAAAGAAGGAGCTTTCGCAGATCAGATTGGGCTCCCAGTGCAGAAGATTGCGGACCTGACGGAGGCTTTCGGAATCATCAACAGGCTCTTTTCCATCAAAAGCATTTCCGTAGATCCCGCTGAGACGGAAGCCGTCCATTCCGTTTTTCTGATCGGTGTAGGGAAACATGATATTTCCCGAAAGGATCAGCCGTCCGGAGGAGGTTTTCTGGGGGCCGTGATTGGGTACGATGGCAATACCGAGATTCCGGGGAGGCGTCCATTGCCGGAGATCCGATGTACAGATGACGCCGAGCTGTGTATTTTCATGACCGGCATCGTCCGGAGAGGCTCTGGTGCCGTTCCGGACCGACGTGGATTTGTAGTTGTAGCTTCCGTAATAGAGACAAAGCCGGTCCCCGTCGACATGAAAGCCGCCCGGAGTGAGAACCTTGAGCGGATCGCCGAGCATTTCGGGGGTGACAGCCGGACGAAGATGCTCCCAATGGAGTCCGTCATCCGACTCTGCTATCATGACGCGCTGTCCGCAGTCGTCCTCGTTTACTTTTCCGTTTGACCAGATGACAAGGAATTTTCCACGGAAGAAGGTAATGGAGGGGTGATGGGAATAGGTATAGGAACCGGCGTCGGGGGAATATACCACGCCGATATCGGATTGCAATTTCCGGACATCGGAAGATACGCGGTTGTTAATCATAGCATAAAGCTCCTTACGGATAAAGTAGATGGGCAGATTATAAAATTTGTGTGGGAGTTTGTCAAGAGGATGGACGAATTTTATCACTGGATGGACGGAATTTGTCATAGAGGATGGCGACAGCAAGCGCGGAAGGCGATGAGAAGAATAGAAGGCGATGAGAAGAAGAAAGGAAATAAAAAAAGAACAGGGAGAAAGAACCGGTGGAAAACAGGTAGGATAAGAAGAAGTGAAAATTTTGATGTTGGCGAGAAGAAAAAACGAAAGAGACAGAGAAAACGGGAGAAAATCAAAGATATGCATGCGGTAAATTGAAATATCCGGAAAAAATCTGAAAAATCACTTGACAAGGCAGAATACATGTGGTACAATGAGACCGTTCGTTTGGAGGGGGGAGCAATCTGCCCATAGGATCAAGAAAACAGGAGGAAAGAGCAATGTCCACGTATATGGCAAAAGCGGAAACCGTCGTCCGGAAGTGGTATGTGATCGACGCGGCCGGAAAGCCGCTGGGACGCACGGCAGCGAAGGCGGCCACGATTCTGAACGGAAAGCACAGACCGGAGTACACCCCGCATGTGGATTGCGGAGAATATGTGATCATCGTAAATGCGGAGAAGGCGGTGCTGACAGGCAAGAAGCTTGAGCAGAAGTACTACCGTCATCATTCCGGATACATCGGCGGTCTGAAGTCGATGGATTACAAGACGATGATGGCCAAGCGCCCGGTTCTGGCGATGAACCTGGCAGTGAAAGGGATGCTGCCGCACAATTCCATCGGAGCCAAGTCCATCACCCGGCTGAAAGTGTATGCAGGGGCGGAGCATGGTCATCAGGCGCAGAAGCCTGAGGCGATCGATTGATTTCAGGAAAGGAAGACGAGAAGATGTATACGAGTGCAAAACCTTACTTCTACGGAACCGGAAGAAGAAAAAAATCGGTTGCCCGCGTACGCCTGTATCCCGGTACGGGAACGGTGACGGTCAACGGAAAGACCATGGAGGAATATTTCGGGCTTGAAACGCTGAGTCTGATTATCAATCAGCCGTTCGGAATCACCTCGACGGAAGGAAAGTTTGACGTTGTAGCGACCGTCAAAGGCGGCGGACTTTCCGGGCAGGCGGGAGCGATCCGTCACGGGATATCGCGCGCGCTTCTGCTTGCGGACGCGGCCTACAAGCCGGCGCTGAAAGCGGCAGGGGTTCTGACCCGTGACCCGCGTATGAAGGAAAGAAAGAAGTACGGACTGAAAGCAGCCCGTCGTGCGCCTCAGTTCTCGAAGCGATAAAACACGGGAAACGCGAGCGCCGGCGTACGGCGTTTGCCCGAATGCACCGGCGGTACCTGATACAAGCAGGGGCGGCCGGTGCTTTTCCGTAGGGGAGACCCGACTGCATGCCGACGGCGCCGCCTTCTCCGGTGAGAAAAAACAGGATAACCCTTGCAAAAAGAATCGGTGTGTAGTAAAATAAGAGCAGTAGGAGTCATATCCGCGTACCGTGTCAGTGTAGGCGGAGAGAGAAAGAGCCATACGTGCGGCGGGCGAATGGGGAACCTCTTTCAACGATAACAATAATCTGCCTGCCGCAGGACAGAGGTGTAGAATGGTAGTAGCAGGAGATTTTAAAAACGGTGTGACGTTTGAACTGGACGGGCAGGTCATGCAGGTGGTGGAGTTTCAGCATGTCAAGCCTGGTAAGGGCGCAGCATTTGTGCGCACAAAGATGAAGAATGTGATCACGGGAGCCGTAACGGAGCGTACCTTCAACCCGACCGAAAAATTTGAAAGTGCGTATGTGGAGAGAAAGGACATGCAGTATCTCTACAACGATGGCGGGTTGTATTACTTTATGGATGAAGAGACATACGAGCAGGTACCGCTGGATGCGAATAAGCTGAGCGACAATTTCAAGTTTGTAAAGGAAAATACGGTGTGCAAAATCATTTCCTATAAGGGAAATGTATTCGGGGTAGAGCCGCCGTTTTTCGTGGAGCTGGAAGTGACGGATACGGAGCCGGGCGTGCGCGGTGATACGGCGACGAATGTAACGAAGAGCGCGACGCTGGAAACCGGCGCGCAGATCCGCGTTCCGATATTCATCAACAATGGCGATGTGATCAAGATTGATACAAGAACCGGAGAGTATCTGTCCCGCGCCTGAGAGCAGGGCAGGAATTGTCAAGAACAACGTCGGCCAAAGCGCCGGGAAAGAGGGGAAGGATGATGACACTGACAGAGAAAGCGGCATATCTGAAAGGATTGAGCGAAGGATTGCAACCGGATGAGAGCAAGCCGGAGGGAAAGCTGATCGCAAAGATGCTGGATCTTCTGACGGACATGGCAGACAGCATCCGTGACCTGGAGGACGAGTGCAAGGAGCTCCGTGCCTATGCGGAGGAACTGGACGACGATCTGGCTGAGGTGGAGAGCGATTTGTACGGGGATGAGGATCCGGATGAGGATGAGGAAGAGGAGGACGGAGACGATGCGGAAGACGGCGATTTTTATGAGGTGACCTGTCCGCATTGCGGAGAGTCGGTTTGCTTTGACGACACCCTGGATCCGGAGGATCTGATCTGTCCTGCCTGCGGCGAACATTTTGACTGCACATGTGACGGAAAATGTGAAAGCTGTGAGGGGTGTGCGGAATAAGTCCGCGCGCAGTGGAGTCTCTGGCGTACAGGAAAGGCCGGCCGATGGCGGTATACTGTCGGCCGGCCTTTTTGCGTGCGTTGGTTACAGACCTTGTGGAAGCAAAGATTGGCAGAAAAGAAGAGTTTTTTTGTAAAACAACTTGACAAATGTCCGGGATTTTGCTATAATAGCGACGTTGCACAAGAACCCGCCCACGATCCTGCATGTACCTTTAGCTCAGTTGGATAGAGCAACTGCCTTCTAAGCAGTAGGTCGAGGGTTCGAGTCCCCCAAGGTACGCCATCGGGGCGGGGGCGGCAACGGAAGATATCAGATGGTGGGCGTAGCTCAGATGGTTAGAGTGCCAGGTTGTGGCCCTGGAGGTCGTCGGTTCGATCCCGATCGCCCACCCCATATAGTCAGTACAGTACCCGGAGGGATTGCTCTTCGGGTGCTTTTTTAATTTTTTTGCAAAAAGAGAACATGCGTTTTTTGTGAAAAGCGACTTGATATGCACATGGAAGTATGGTATAGTATAGAAAATGGACCGGAAGGAATCCTGTCCGAAGAGAAAGGAGCGGAAAAATGGCAAACAGAATTGTATTGAACGAAACCGGGTATCACGGCCGCGGTGCGCTTTCCAGTCTGGCGGACGAAGCAAAAGCGCGCGGGTTCAAAAAGGCGTTTGTGTGTTCGGACCCCTCTCTTGTGAAATTCGGGGTAACGGGTAAGGTATTTGCGGTACTGGAAAAAGCAGGTCTTGCGTACGAACTGTATTCGGATATCAAGCCGAACCCGACGATTGAGAATGTTCAGGCGGGCGTTGCAGCCTTCCGCGCCTGCGGTGCCGATTATATTGTGGCAGTGGGCGGTGGCTCGTCGATGGATACTGCGAAGGCGATCGGGATCATCATAGCGAATCCGGAATATGCGGATGTGCGGTCACTGGAAGGAGTGGCACCGACGAAGAACCCGAGTATCCCGATCATTGCAATCCCGACGACGGCAGGAACGGCGGCGGAAGTAACGATCAACTATGTGATCACCGATGTAGAGAAACAGCGGAAGTTTGTATGTGTGGATGTACATGACATTCCGGTCGTGGCGATCATCGATCCGGAGATGATGGAAACGATGCCGAAGGGACTGACGGCAGCGACCGGCATGGATGCGCTGACGCATGCGATCGAAGGGTACATTACCAAAGCGGCATGGGAAATGACCGACATGTTCCACCTGAAAGCGATCGAAATCATATCGCGCAGTCTGCGCGCGGCCGTAGCGGGAGAGAAGGAGGGGCGTGACGACATGGCGCTGGGGCAGTATATCGCAGGGATGGGCTTCAGCAATGTGGGACTTGGTATTGTGCACTCGATGGCACACACGCTTGGCGCGGTATACGATACGCCGCACGGGGTAGCAAATGCGATTCTGCTTCCGACGGTTATGGAGTATAATGCGCCCGACACGGGAGAGAAATACCGGGAAATCGCGCGTGCCATGGGTGTGAAAGGCGTGGACGGCATGAGCATGGAGGAATACCGGAAAGCGGCGGTGGACGCGGTACGGAAGCTCTCCTGCGACGTAGGGATTCCTTCGGATCTGAAAGAGATCGTGAAGAAGGAAGATGTGGATTTTCTGGCGGAGAGCGCCTATGCGGATGCCTGCCGTCCCGGCAATCCCCGGGACACCAGCGTAGCGGATATCAAGGAGCTATTCCTCTCGTTGATATGATTTCTTTGCAAGGGAACCGGGCAGGGGCCCCGCGCGGGATGTCGCGCGGGGCCCCTGCGCTTCCGACAGTTCTTCCGGTGGTATTATTTATGTATTGCGGCAGGGAATGGGAGCAGCTACACACACAGCCGTCCTGTCCATTTTTGATTCAGTGAGGAGAACCTATGCCTGTTCGGCTATTTATGCTTACCGATCTGCATTATGCGCCGGGGTAC
>CALWTT010000108.1 GCA_944384545.1 uncultured Clostridia bacterium
AAAGAGAGGACGGAGAAAAGAGAAGTGCCCGTGAATATGGATTCTGCTGTCGGTGTGTTCGGCTGTCAGAAGCTGGGGAGTGATGTGGGCCCGCTTGACAATCCCGAAGGGCGGTGTTATAATCACAAAGAAAAGAACAGGGAGGGAAAAGGATGACGAGGCTGATCCTTTTGCGGCACGGAGAGAGCGAAGCGAACCGTGCGGGACTGTTTGCGGGATGGAGCGACTATCCCCTGACGCCGCTTGGCCATGCACAAGCAGAATCTGCTGCGAAATATATCGCAGAAAACTATCATATTGCCTGTGCCTATACGAGCGATCTTCTGCGTGCAAGTCAAACCGGTGAACACGTATCGACCCGATTCGGGCTCCCGCTGGTACGGGAAAAAGGCCTGCGGGAGATCTATGCGGGGGAATGGGAAGGCCAGAGCTTTGATGCGCTGTGCGCAAACTATGGGGAGGCATACCGCACCTTCCGTGAGGACATCGGGAATGCACATTGTACGGGCGGCGAGTCCTTTACGGAATTGCAGGCGCGTGTGGTTGCAACGGTACAACGTATAGCAGCGGAGCATCCGGGGCAGGACATCCTGATCGCAACGCACGCTACGGTCGTACGTGCATTGGTATGCTTTATGCGCGGCATTGCGCCATCGGAGGCACATGGTCTTCCGTGGGTACCCAATGCATCGGTGAGTGTGGCTGAGCGCGACGGACGCGGGACTTGGTCCGTACCGGTGTACGGGTATCACGCCTATCTGCGGGATCTTGCTACAGAACTGCCGCCGAATGTGTGATGTGTTAAGGAGGAAAACAGGATGAACGGAATACGGTATCCGATGAAGATCGGATATGTGCCGCGGTCGCGGATCTGGGGGGGAGATCGCCTGATCCGGGACTTTGGAAAAAAAAGTGACGAGCTTCCGCTGGGCGAGAGCTGGGAACTGACGGTGCGTGCGGACGGGATGAGCCTGGTAGAGAACGGCGTCTATGCAGGGAAACCCTTGGGAGATGTACTTGCGGAACTGGGACCTGCATCGGTAGCGCCGGAATATGACGGCAGCCATTTTCCTCTGCTGATCAAACTGATCGATGCAACCGACCGTCTGTCGGTGCAGGTCCATCCGGACGATGTATATGGCCGTGCCGACGGGGACGCCGGTAAGACCGAGATGTGGTATATTCTGGATGCGGCCCCTGGTGCGGAGCTGGTATACGGTTTGCTGGATGGTATAGATACCGCTGCTTTTGCAGCGGCAGTCCGGGACGGACGGACCGAGGAATGCCTCCGCCGTGTGCCGGTGAAACGCGGAGATGTGTTTTTTATTCCGTCGGGGCTGGTCCATGCGATCGGCGCAGGAATTCTTCTGGCAGAGATTCAACAGAATTCGGATCTTACGTACCGTGTGTATGATTATAACCGCCGTGGCACGGATGGGAAACTGCGCCAGTTGCATGTAGAGAAAGCACTGGATGTCATCCGCCCGTATACCGAAGAGGAGATATACAGTATCCGATATGCGTGCGGTCGGCCGGCAGCGGGAGAAGAAGGGACGCTTCTTTCGGATTGTCCGTATTTCCGTGTCCTGCACAGCGACGGTGCTGGATGCACGGAGGGGGAGGCCGCCGAGCGCTTTGTCTCGCTTTTGTGTGTGTCGGGCGAAGGACGGCTTTGTGCCGGCGACTTTTCCGCTACGGTGCGGAAGGGGGACAGCTGGTACCTTCCGGCGGGTCTTGGCAGGTTCTTTGTAGAAGGAGAAGCGGAACTGCTTCTGTCCTCCCCGCGGTAAAGTTGCGCCGGCTGCTTTCTATACCCATATAGTATCGGATGCAAAAAACATACAGAAAAGAGGCGGCATGTGGTTTTACCACATGCCGCCTCTTTTGTTTCGGTCTGTCTGTGCCAGGGAACCGGGAAACCAGATTTCACATATAAAAAGCGATGTAAAAATTCTGGCAGATCCGGGAAACGGAGGCGACTGCGGATGGCATGCAGCATTGGATAGCGGGATCCCACCTGCCCGCCTGGATACCGTTATTCCACATCGCCCGTAGCGACCAGATCTGCCTCGCCCAGAAGATTGTGCAGAATTACGTCGCCGATATGGACCGGTGCACAGGCAGATACGGTACGCAGGATCTTCATGGCATCGGCCATTTTTTCCTTGGAAATCGGCCGGTCGGTCTTGACGGGAAGCAGAGCATCCCGGTTCTGCAAGCGTACGGTCGAGGTCAAAGTGCGGGTCGGATGCGTCAGCTCGGCTTTTGCATAGGCGGCGCCGCGGGGGCAGGTGTTTCCACAGACCGACAGAATGTTTCCGTCATCGTCGATCTCGGCATGTAATGTGCATCCCATCGGACAAACAATACAGGTCAGTTCTTTTTCGCGCATGCTGATTCCTCCTCGGCGGAGAGCACCGCCTCATTGCCGAGCGCCGCCGTAACCTCGGCCGGCAGGACGATACATTCCATTTCGCCCGGCGTCATTTTCTGCTTTTTTTTGCGGAAGAGAATGTGTTCTCCATCGCGCAGGAGTAGGTTGACATGATGCATGATCCGCCCGACCCGGAAGTAAAGGCGCACCTCTCCGGATCCGACACGGATCTGCTGTGGCACGGTGTAGCGTACACCCCCCTGTACATGTATGCGACAGATGGGGGAAGGCTTTTTTTCGGAATGCAGAACAAAATCCGCGGCAGCCCGCCCGGCAAGGTCGGCCTCCTCCGAAACATAGTCCACAAGGTCATGGACGTGCAGAACGTTTCCACAGGCGAAGACACCGGGGAGCGAGGTTTCACGCCGCTCGTTGACCACCGCCCCGCCGGTTACCGGATCCAGACGGATTCCTGCGCCGCGGCTCAGCTCATTTTCCGGAATGAGACCGCAGGACAGGAGCAATGTGTCACAGGGAATATAGCGGCTGTCCTCCGGAACAACCTGCAAATGCTCGTCCACACGGGAGATCGTGACGCCGCAGACACGTCGGTCTCCGTGGATACGGGAGACCGTATGGCTGAGCAGCAGGGGAATGCCGAAATCCTGCAAGCATTGTACAATATTGCGGTTCAGGCCGCCGGAATAGGGCATGAGTTCACAGACAGCATGGACACGGGCGCCCTCCAGGGTCATACGACGCGCCATGATCAGCCCGATGTCGCCGGAGCCGAGAATGACGACATCTTTGCCGGGCATCATTCCCTTGATATTGACAAATCGCTGCGCGGTTCCGGCCGTATAGATGCCGGCCGGCCGCGACCCCGGGATGCTGAGAGCCCCGCGGCTGCGTTCACGGCATCCCATGGCCAGCACGACGGCGCCGGCCCGGATGTGGGAAAGCCCGCCGTCCGGACGCATGACGGTGACGGTGCGGTCTTGTGATAGCGAGAGAACGATACTGTTCAGCAGGCAGGGGATCTGCTTTTCCCGCACGGCGCGGGCGTAGCGTGCGGCATATTCGGGACCGGTGAGTTCTTCTCCGAAGCGATGAAGTCCGAATCCGTTGTGAATACACTGCTGCAGAATGCCGCCGAGAGCGGCATCGCGTTCGAGGATCAGAATATCCCGGACGCCGGCCTCATACGCGGCGAGTGCGGCAGCCATACCGGCAGGTCCGCCACCGATGATTATGATATCGGCATAGTTCATTGTGCATCCTCCTGTTTGGACCATCCGGTGAGGAGCTCGGAGCCGGGTCCGCATTTTGTGACCTGCAGAGGAGAGATGTGTCCCTCCCGTGCAAGAAGATCGGTAACATACGTCGTACAGAAACCACCCTGACAGCGTCCCATGCCGGCGCGGACACGTCGCTTTACCGCGTCGATGCTGCAGGCAGGCGGATTGCGTCGAATGGCATCCAGAATCTCCCCTTCCGTGATCGATTCACAGCGGCATACGATATGGCCATAGGCGTGGTTTTTGCGGATGATGGCATTTTTTTCTTCGTCGTTGCAGCCGGCAAAAACATGGTACGAAGCCCGGCACCCGCAGAAGTCCGGGTTGGGTATACAGGGGAGTCCGGCCTCCCGGAGCAAACGAACCAGCTCTTCGGCAATGGCCGGTGCGGAAGAAAGCCCAGGGGAATCGATCCCAATGGCATGAAGGAAGCGCGGGAAGTGAGAACTGGGCGTAAGGACAAAATCCTCCTGTCCGACGAGCGAGGCGCGCAATCCGGTAAAAGAGGTAATGATCTGGCGGTAGGGAATATTTTTCATGGTTTTTTCGGCGGCTGTACGGATGGCAGCCATGCCGTCCGCGGTAGTATCGCGGCAGTCCTTGTCCGGCTGAGGAACCGAGGTCGGACCGATCAGAAGATTCCCGTCGGCGGTAGGTGTGACCAGGACGCCTTTTCCTGCCTTGGTAGGGACCTGGAACAGGGTGTGTGAACAAAGGTTGCCCTCTGCCCGGTCAAGGAGCAGATACTCCCCTTTGCGTGGAAGAATCCGGTATTCCGTATCTCCGATCATGGCGGCGATCTGATCGGCATGGATGCCGGCGCAGTTGACGACGAAGTCGGCCTCGACGGAACGGTCGCCGGAGGAAATGCGGAATCCCTGTTCGCAGGGGGTGATGGCATCGACTGCAAAATTGCACCAGAGCTCGGCACCGTTATCCATGGCGTTGCCGGCGGCCGCGATGGTAAGTCCGTAGGGGCATACGATCCCCGAGGAGGTACAGCGGAGCGCCACGGTCACATCCGGGGAAACATGTGGCTCAAGCCGGAGGATTTCCTCTTTACCAATGAGGGAAAGACCTGGAATGCCGTTGCGCAGACCGCGTTCGTACAGTTCCCGGACGGATCTTGCCTCCTCATCCGAAAAGGCGAGGACCATCGATCCGTTGTTGCGGTAGGAAACCCCGAGCTCTTCGGCCAGCGCCTGCATTTTTTCGGTGCCGCGCCGATTGAAAAACGCCTTTCTGGAGCCAGGAGCAGGGTCGAAACCGCCGTGCACGATTCCGCTGTTGGCGCGGGAGGCTCCGCCGGCAACGTCATCACTTTTTTCGAGCAGAAGCACGCGCAGGCGGTACCGGGTCAGCTCACGCGCTGTGAGGGCTCCGATTACGCCGGCGCCGATAATGGCAACATCAAATT
>CALWTT010000109.1 GCA_944384545.1 uncultured Clostridia bacterium
GTATCGGATAACAGCCCCGGCTGGAAGTTTGCCGAGTATGAGATGAAGGGTGTGCCGGTCCGGCTCGAAATCGGGCCGCGGGATATCGAAAACGGGCAGTGCGTGCTCGTCACCCGGCACAACCGAGAAAAAACCGTGGTGCCGCTCTCGGGTCTTGTGCCCGCCGTCACCGAACGCCTGCAGGCTGTCCGGGACGGGCTGTTCGCCAAAGCTCTTGAAAACCGCAAGCGGCATACCTATACCTGCCATAGCATAGAGGAAATTCAGACCGCCCTTTCCGAAAAGGGAGACGGATTCGTACGCGCCATGTGGTGTGGCGATGAAGCCTGCGAGGACGAGGTCAAAGCACGCACCGGTGTCGGCAGCCGTTGTATTCCGCTGACGCAGGAATCCGTATCGGATGTTTGCGTCTGCTGCGGCCGCCCCGCGCGTCATCTCGTGATCTGGGGCAAGGCATACTGATCCGCGCCGCGCTTCAGCACGGCCACTCCATTACCGAATCGGGGTGATTTCATGGACGAGGAAAACAAAACAGCCGAGCTTCCCTCCCACAAAGTGGTTCTTACCCTGGAAAACGGACGCATGGTCATTGTGGAAAAAACCATAGAGGGAGAAGAAAAAGAACCTGAGGTGCTCGACATGGCGCGGGCGGGAAAAGAAGAGGGATATGTCCGCTATACCGAAACCGCCCACAATGCCGTGAACACCAGTGATGCGCCCGGGCTTTCGCTTTCCATCCTGATACGGCCGTCGCTACATGCGCAGAGAGCAGGCCAGCTTGCCGCGCTTACGGCTGTCGCCGCCGCGCGGGCCATTGAAAAACTCTCCACGATCCGCGTCCGGATCCGCTGGGTCAACGATCTCTACTGTGGTACACGCAAAATCGCTGCTGCCGTATCTCATGCCCAGATCAAACCAAACGGGTTCCTCGACTATATGGTCATCCGGATCCTGTTTGCCCTCTCCCGTGAAGACTTCCCTCCCAAACTCGGCGACGTTGTCCGTCAGGTTTTCTGCAATGAGGCCGCTTCACTCTCCGCCAGACTGTCCGAATTGACCATACGCGAGTTCTTTTCCCTGTATGATGTCATGAACACCGATCTCAGTTATATGGACGATTATCGCCGCCGGTCCATGGTGATAGGCCGACGCGTCAAAGTCCTCGCCGGCGAACGGTATGTTTCCGGGCATGTGGTCGAGATCGACAACAATGCCTGCCTCCGTGTCCAACTCCGGCGTGGTACACGAACCACCGTTTCCTCCCGCGCAGAAGTCATGTTCTGAACGGCGACAGGAATCCTGGATAATGCAATATGCGGCCGTACCGAATCCTCCTTACGGCTGCATTTTTTTGTTATATCGACCGTTCCGTACAGCTTTTCGACACACGGGCCCTTCTGTAATAAGCCTCTGTGCCGGACGCTCTCACTCCTGCCTTCCCCATCGCCCCAAATATTCCTTCTGTACCGGTGGCAGAACCGGACACACGGGTGCCTTTTCGGTCCTCCTTTTTTCTTCTTCCTTCTTCCGTCTTCCCTCTTCCGGGCATACACAGCGTCCGCCGTGCATAGAATGTGTCAACCATATATGCGCGGAGGAATGCTCTATGGACAGATATCCCGAAGACAGTCAGGATGCGCTGGATTTTGTGCGCGTGGGTCGCGGCGATGCCTCCGGCGGCATTGCCGGGCTGATTCTGCTGGCGTTGCTGCTTTGCGGGGTCTTTTTTCTCTCAGTCGGCGCGTACGGCATGTTTGCGGAAGGAGACGGCGGATCGCAAGAGGGGTATCTCTCCGATGCGGTACTGGCACTCCGGCAACTGGCCGAGGACAACGAAGCAGTCGCGGTCTTTCTCGGCTTCTCGCAGGCCGGTGAACCCGGCAGCACTCCCGACGATGCCGAACAGCAACGGCAGCAGGCCATCCTCGCGGCGGCGGAAGAATATATCCGCCGCCATCAGGCATGACACCAAAAACAGACGGTTCCCTCTGGCGCCGTCTGTTTTCCTTTCTCTCGCTCCCCATCCTCTCCCTGCTGTTCCTCCTGTGTGAACCGACCGGCTATGCCCTCTTCCTGCTCGCTGCCGTTGCACTGCACGAGACCGGACATTTGTTTGCCTTTCTGGTCTGCGGAGAGCCGCTTCCCCGCTTCTCCGGGCAGGGAATCGGGCTCCTGCTCACCCCACGTGCCCCCTTGCTCTCCTATCCGAAAGAAATCTTTGTCTGCGCCGCCGGCCCCGCCTTTAATCTCCTTGCCGCCCTCGCACTCCTCCCGGCACTGCAACACGGACAGGCGCAGGATGCCAATTTCTGCTTTCTGGTCCTGCATCTGCTCACCGCGCTGCTCAATCTTCTGCCCATCGACGGCTTTGACGGCGGCAGAATTCTCTATGCGCTCCTCGCCTGGCTCGCAGGACCACGCCTTGCCGCATTTCTCTCCTCCGCTGCTTCCCTCCTCTGCGTGCTCTTTCTCTACTTCTCCGGCATCTTCCTCTTCTTCCTCGCAAACTCCGGTCCGCAACTCCTCCTCTTTTCCCTCCTTCTGCTTCTCGCCGAAGCCAAGCGCCGCCCCGGGCTCTTCTCCTCCTGATCGCCGCCCCGCCTTCTCCGGTTTCGTCTGCATTTTTCTGTGTTTCCTGTGCTTTTTTCCACATGCGCCCTGTTTTTTCCGCTTCGCTCTTGACAACCCGTTGCAAAATTGCTATAATAGTATTTGTCCGGTCTTGGAATATGCAAAATTTCTGTGCGCATCCGCACATTTCCATCATTTTCGTGTCAAAGGAGGAATTCCACAATGGTCAGAACCTATCAGCCGAAAAAGCGGCAGAGGAAAAAAGAACATGGCTTCCGCAAAAGAATGGCGACTGCCAACGGAAGAAAAGTACTCAGAAGAAGACGCCAGAAGGGCAGAGTCCAGCTCACGTACTGATCGCGCGGACGGGACAGGCTTCCCGTTTCCCGTTGCTCCCTATGCGTCTATACTCAAATCTCCGATAAATCACGATTTGTGCGTTATCGGGGTTTTTGATTTTAACCGAGGCAGGTGAAGTAGGATTGAAATTCAGAGCAATCTGTGAAAATCATCTGTATGCCAAGGCATATTCCAAAGGAAAACGCGCCGTCACACGCAGTGTCGCTGTCTATGTTTTGCCGGACTATCTTGCAGAACGCCTTCGCCGCGCGCATCCTGCGCGCCTGCGGGTCAACCGCATAGGCCTTACCGTCACCAAAAAACTCGGCGGTGCCGTCGTGCGGAACCGCACCAAGCGCGTTCTTCGCGAGGCCTATCGGGCGGTGGAAAAATCCGCCCGCATCAAAACGGGGTTTCTGGTCGTGCTCGCCGCGCGCGAGCCTGCCACGCATCTCAAATCCAACGAGGTTGCACGCGATCTCCGCGCCGCACTCGACAAGCTCGGGCTTCTTCTCTTATGAAGTACCTCTGCATCCTCCTGCTGCGCTTCTATCGCCGCTTCCTCTCCCCGCTCAAGCCTCCCTGCTGCAGGTTCACCCCTACCTGCTCCGCCTATGCGATTGAGGCTTATCAGAAACGCGGCTTTTTTGTCGGTACGTTCCTCACATTCTGGCGCCTTCTGCGCTGCAATCCTTTCTGCCGGCCAGGCTATGATCCGGTGCCGCTCAGACAGCCAAAATGTCTGCCCATCCTTCGCCCGCTCCAGAAAAGCCACCCTAAAAGAATGGATTACTGATTATGGATTTTATTTTCGATTTCTTCGCAAGCATTTTCCAGTACCCGATGATGTGGTTCTACAACCTCACCGGCAATTATCTGCTTGCGCTTCTGCTCTTCACGTTGCTCGTCAAAATCATTTTCATCCCCTTCGCGATCAAACAACAGAAAACCCAGATCAAAGGGGCAAAGCTCCGTCCCAAAATCGCCCTCATTAAGAAAAAATACAAGGGACGCAAGGACCCCGAGGCGGCCCGCCAGAAGCAGATGGAGATCATGGAACTCCAGCAAAAAGAAGGCTATTCGGTCTTCGGCGGCTGTTTCCAGCTTCTCCTGCAGCTCCCGGTCCTGCTTGGTATCTATCGCGTTGTGCAAAAGCCGTTTTCCTATATGCTCAACGTCAGTCAGGATCTGCTCCGCAAGATCTGCCTGGTCGTCACCGGAAACGAGGTCACAGACCTCAACAGTGTCAATCAGCTTACCCTTATCAAACAGTTGAGCGATAAAGGCATCGATATCTCCACCATCACTCTCACCGATGCAAACGGAAACATCCTGGAGCAGATCACCGGGCTGCCCGACACCACCCTTTTCGGCGGTGCCATCAATCTGGCCGACACCCCCAATGTCACGGTCTTCAGCTGGATTTTGCTGATTCCTGTACTCACCTTTCTGTTCTCCTATCTCTCCATGAAGATCATCCGTAAGATGAACGCGCCGGCCATGGCCGCCGCTTCTACACCCGAGACCGAAATGTCCAACAAGATCATGGAGTTCACCATGCCGCTGATGAGCGTCTTTTTCTCCTTCATGGTCCCTGCCGCCGTCGGCTGCTACTGGATTTTCAACTCGATCTTCAGCATCCTGCAAAGCCTTGTCCTGGCAAAGCTTATGCCCCTGCCCACCTATACCGAGGAAGAAATACGCCAGTATGAAAAAGAACTGAAGGCCTCGCATTCCCGCCCACAGTCCGCACCGCGCCCTGCCATCCGCTCCCGCCATCATATCGATGACGACGATTACGATGCACTTCCGGAAAAGAAGGACCCACAGAAAAATCATGCTCAGAATCCCGGAAAAAACGGTGGGATTCAACCGTCCCCGGTCAGGGACGAATCCGATAAAAACCGGAACAACTGAACCGATACCGGAGAAAGGACACGCTTGTGAAAAAAGAAATTATTGCAACCGGGAAAGACGTGCAGGAGGCGCAGGCCAACGCCGCGCAGGCACTCGGTGTCTCGGATCAGGATACCGTGTATTATGAAATTCTCGCGCTTCCCAAAAAAGGGTTTCTCGGCCTCGGCGCCGTGCCCGCCCGTGTCAAGGCATGGATCGAACTGCCGGATCCGCCCCAGAGAGCCCCACGCCGTGCTGTCAAAAACGACGCGGCGCAGGAGCCCGCCCTTACCGACGCCCGGCCTGCCCCCGCAAAAACCGCAGAACCCAAACCCATGAAACCGGAATCCGAGGTCAAGCTCACCCCCAAAACCGTCGCGCCGGGTGAGGATCTCTCGTTGGACTTTGTGCGCCGGCTGATCGAAGATCTCGGAATCCGTGCCTCCGCTTCTCTCTTTACCCGTGATGAAGGAGGGCGTGAGATCTGTATTGAAGGCGTGGACGCTTCCATGCTCATCGGAAGGCACGGTGAAACCCTCGATGCGCTGCAATACCTTTCCAACCTCGCTGCCACACGCAAAAACGTCAACGGCGAACGCATCCGTGATCATGTGGTCATCGATATTGAAGGCTACCGGGCCAAGCGTGAGCAAACCCTCCGTGCACTCGCGCGTCGGATGGCTGCCAAGGCTCTGCGCACCAAACGCAGTGTCATGCTTGAACCCATGAATGCCTATGAGCGCCGCATCATTCATTCTGAGGTGCAGGACATTCCCGGCGTTTCCACCAATTCGGTCGGTGCCGACAACAACCGGAAGGTGGTCATCTATCTGACAGACAGCAAACCCGCAACGCCCGCCGGCCATGCGGATGACGCTCCCGCTGATGATGAATAATCCTGTCACAACCGATACGATTGCAGCCGTCTCGACCCCACCCGGCAAGGGTGGGGTCGCGCTTATCCGCATCAGCGGTCCCGCCGCGCTGCAGGTCGTGGCAGGCTGTTTTGTCTGTCGTAGCGGCCTCCCCGTCGACCGTCTGCCCCCACGCCGCGCCACCTATGGATCCGTCCTGCTGCACGGGGAGGAAATCGACGATGCACTGCTCACCCTCTTCCCCGCCCCCCATTCCTATACGGGGGAGGACACGGCGGAAATTTCCTGTCACGGCGGACTGCTCATTACGCGGCGCGTACTCGAAGCGGTGCTGCTTTGCGGCGCACGGATGGCAGAGCCCGGCGAATTCACAAGGCGCGCCCTGCTCAACGGACGGATGAGCCTCAGCGAAGCCGAGGATATCGGTCGCCTGCTGGATGCCGCCACCGACGCGCAGCTGCGCCTGTGCGCCCCTGCCGCAAGGTCCAGGCTCGCCGGGGAAATTGCCGATATGCGGGATATTCTTCTCCGCCTGCTCGGCTCCCTCTGGGCAAATATTGACTATCCCGAGGAAGATCTTGCCGAGCTCTCCGACGGCGAGCTCCTGTGCATCC
>CALWTT010000110.1 GCA_944384545.1 uncultured Clostridia bacterium
ACGCTCTTCCGATCTAGGAGAAGAGGAGGACGCCGCTGAGATCCTGCTCTATATGTCGCGCAAGGGAATCCGGGAACTCGACGCGCTCATTCTGACCCACTATGACAAGGACCATGTCGGCGGCGCCGACGGGATCCTGCGCGGCATCCCTGTCAAGGCGGTATACGGAACCTATCCCAGCAAGGAAAGCGAAGAGTATGATCAGTATCTTGCCGCTCTTTCCGAGTTGCAGATCACGCCTTCCGTTCTCCGGGAAGAAACGCAGCTGAGCTTCGGCAATGCCATTTTCCGTATCTATCCTCCCGCAGCAGAATCCTATGCCGAAAAAGAAAGCAACAATTCCTCTCTTGTTCTGCATCTGACCTATGGGCAAACACGCTTTCTCTTCGCTGCCGATGCGGAAGAGGCGCGCATCGCTGAGCTGCTTGCCATGCCCCGGGAAAAGCTCGCCTGTGATCTGATGAAGGTACCCTACCACGGCAACGATCTTGCCAATCTGGATCAGCTGCTCGCCCTGGCTACACCCCACTACGGCATTATTACCTGCTCGGATAAAAATCCTGAGGAGCAGGGAAAAATGGATACGCTCCGGCAGGCCGGGGTTTCGGTCTTCCTCACACGGAACGGAAATGTGGAGTTTTCCAGCAATGGGGTCTCGGTTTCGGTTTCACAGTAAACCGTCCGTCCTGCCCGTGCGCCTCTTCTCTTTCCCCGTTCCATGCACTCCTTACGCATCTGTAATTCCGCATCCGCCATCCGACTCCGGATTACAAAATCAGATTCCGGAACACACGGGGCTGTTACGGCAAGAATTTACGTTCAAAAGCACAAAGAAGGCCGCCGGAGCATCCGGCGGCCTTCTTTGCGCGCGCATCTCTCTTTTTGTGTGCATATCACGGATACGCTTCCATGCCTTTTCAGAACATACGGGGTATGGGAACGCTTATCTTGCTTTGGCCTTGGCAATAAATTCCGAAACGCTTTCCAGCTGCGCATGGACCGAGTCCGGACCGGTGCCTCCCGCGGATATGCGACGAGCCACGCAGGTTTCGAGAGAGATGGCCTCATATACATCCTCTTCAATCAGCGGTGAGCGCGCACGGTACTCGGCAAGCGGCAGAGTATCCAGCACCAGTCCGCGACGGATGCAGTCGGCCACCAGCTCACCCACCAGACCATAGGCCGTGCGGAAGGGCATTCCCTTCCTGGCCAGATAATCCGCAAGGTCGGTCGCGTTGATAAAGCCTACACGCGCCGCCTCGTACATCCGGTCCCGGTGCAGCCGCATCGTACGCACCATCGGCGCAAAAATGCGCAGGCAGGCTTTTACGGTCTCCACACTGTCAAAGATGGCTTCCTTGTCTTCCTGCATGTCTTTATTGTAGGCAAGCGGAAGCCCTTTCAGCATCGTCAGTGTGCCCATCAGGTTCCCGTACACCCGACCGGTTTTGCCCCGTACCAGCTCTGCCATGTCCGGATTCTTCTTCTGCGGCATGATGGATGAGCCGGTTGTATAGGCGTCGTCCAGTTCCACAAAACCAAATTCCCAGCTCGACCAGAGAATCAGTTCCTCCGAAAAACGGGACAGGTGCATCATGATCGTCGCAAAGGCAGAGCCCAGCTCAATACAGTAATCGCGATCCGAGACACCGTCGATGCTGTTTTCACACGGTGCGGTAAAGCCCAGCGCCTTTGCCGTCATCGCACGGTCGGTCGGATAGGTCGTCCCTGCCAGGGCACAGCTGCCGAGCGGACAGTAGTTCATCCGCGCAAGTGCATCCCCGAGCCGCGTGTAATCCCGTTCGAACATCATACAGTATGCCAGCATCTGCTGGGCAAAGACGATCGGCTGTGCACGTTGCAGATGCGTATACCCAGGCAGAATCGCATCCTGCCCCGCGCGCGCCTGCTCCAGTGTGGCGCTCAGAAGCGCAAGAAGCTCTGCCTGAACCGTTGCCGTCTGCTCCCGCAGATACAGCCGCAGATCCAACGCCACCTGGTCGTTCCGGCTCCGCGCCGTATGCAATTTCTTGCCTGTCTCTCCCACCCGATCGGTCAGGACACTCTCCACAAACATGTGAATGTCCTCCGCCTGCGGATCGATCGCCAGCCGGCCGCTCGTCAGATCCTCCTCGATCCCGCGCAGGCCTGCCGCCAGGCATTCGTATTCCTCCTCCGTCAGGATCCCCTGCTTTGCCAGCATCGCCGCATGGGCGATTGAGCCGCGGATATCCTCCCGGTACATCGCGCTGTCAAATCCGATCGATGCATTGAAATCATCGGCTATCCGATCGGTCTGACCGGATGTCCGTCCCGCCCACATTTTTTTCATAGCGTCTCCTGTGTTCTCCGTATCCTGCGCGTTGCAATGCCGGTTCTTCTCTCCCAGGCACGCGCATCCGGCATTATTTCCCAGCGTTCCTGGCCTTTACCTGCGCCTGCACTTTGATCGGCAGCCCGTACAGGTTGATAAAGCCGGTTGCGTCTGCCTGGTTGTAGACATGGTCCTCACCAAACGTCGCGATCTCTTCTGAATACAGCGAATACGGCGACCATGCTCCGGCCTTGATGATATTCCCCTTATACAGCTTCAGCTTCACTTTGCCCGTCACATGCTCCTGCGTCTTATCCACAAAGGCCGTCAGCGCCTCCCGCAACGGGGTGAACCACTGCCCGTTGTACACCAGTTCCGCAAATGTCACCGCCAGCTTCTGCTTCTCGTGCATCGTCATCTTGTCCAGGCAGAGCGTTTCCAGATATGCATGTGCAAAATACAGAATGCTTCCGCCCGGCGTCTCATATACGCCCCGGCACTTCATTCCTACAAGACGGTTTTCCACAATGTCCAGCAGGCCGATCCCGTTTTCGCCACCGACCTTGTTCAGTGCCAGTATGATCTCCTTTGCGCTCATCTTCTTGCCGTCCATCGCCACCGGTACGCCCTTCTCAAACTCCAGCGTCACATAGGTCGGATGGTCTGGCGCCTCCAACGGTGACACGCCCATTTCCAGAAAGCCCGGCTTTTCGTACTGCGGTTCATTGCCCGCGTCCTCCAGATCCAGTCCCTCATGGCTCAGATGCCACAGGTTCTTATCCTTCGAGTAGTTCGTCTCCCGATTGATCTTCAGCGGCACATGATGCGCCTCGGCATAGGCGATCTCCTCTTCGCGCGATTTGATGTTCCACTCACGCCAGGGCGCAATGATCGGCATATCCGGCGCGAACGCTTTGATCGCCAGCTCAAAACGCACCTGATCGTTGCCCTTTCCTGTACAGCCATGGCAGATCGCGTCCGCTCCTTCCGCCAGGGCGATCTCCACGATCCGCTTTGCTATGATCGGACGCGCAAAGGAGGTCCCCAGCATGTACCCTTCATACAGCGCGCCGGCCTGAACCGTCGGCAGTATATAATCGTTGACAAATTCCTCGGTCAGATCCTCTACATACAGCTTGGAGGCGCCCGTCGCCAGGGCCTTGGCTTCCAGTCCTTCCAGCTCGTCCGCCTGCCCTACATTTCCCGATACGGCCACCACTTCACAGTTGTTGTAGTTCTCCTTCAGCCACGGAATGATAATAGAGGTGTCCAGGCCTCCCGAATATGCCAATACTACCTTTTTGATTTTTGTCTTGTCCACGGTTCGATCCTCCTCTTTATTTTCTCGCATCCGATGTTCTTTTTCGGTTGTTCTTATTATAACGGATAATGAATATTTTTTCAATAGATTTCCGGTTTTTTCTCTTTTTTCTCTTTTTCATCCGAAAAAGCCAGGAGATTCCCTGCTTTTTCTGTGCGGTTTTTCTGAATATAGGTGAAATAATATTCATTGGTATTCACAAAAAAAAGGATTTGCCGGTCATCCCCGGCAAATCCTTTTCTGCCCGTGCCGGACACAGAACCGCCCGTACCGAAACAAGACAGATTGACGTATCAGAACAGGCCGGTGATCCGTCCGTCCTCGTCCACATCGATCCGCTCCGCGGCCGGCTGCTTCGGAAGACCGGGCATCGTCATAATATCACCCGTCAACACGACCACAAAGCCCGCGCCCGCAGAAACACGGACATTCCGCACCGTCACCGTAAAGCCCTCCGGCGCGCCGATCTTGGTCGGATCGTCCGAGAAGGAATATTGCGTTTTGGCAATACAGACCGGAAGACTGCCGTAGCCAAGTGCTGTCAGACGGTCGATCTGCTTCTGCGCGGCCGGCAGAATCGAAACTCCTGCGCCGCGGTAAATCCGCCGTACCACCGCATCGATCTTGTCGGTCAGGGGCGCGTCGGTCTCATACGCATACCGGAAGGAGGGCGTTTCTTCCTCGCACAGACGCACCACTTCGCGCGCCAGCGCTTCTCCTCCTGCTCCGCCCTCTGCCCATACATCCGATAGTACCGCACGTACCCCCAGCTCTGCACAGCGACGGATTACCAGCGCAATTTCCGCATCCGTATCCGTCGGAAAACGGTTTACTGCTACCACCGCCGGAATCCCGTAAACCTCGCGGATGTTCGAGACATGACGCAGAAGGTTCGGCAGTCCCGCTTCCAGCGCGGCAAGATTCTCCCCGCTCAGTTCGGTCTTCGGTACTCCGCCGTGCATTTTCAGCGCCCGGATGGTTGCCACCACCACCGCCGCGTCGGGCGTAAGTCCCGCCGCGCGGCACTTGATGTCCAGAAACTTCTCCGCACCAAGATCCGCTCCGAATCCGGCCTCGGTTACCGCATACTCCGAAAGTCGCAGGGCCATACGCGTTGCAATCACCGAGTTGCAGCCATGCGCAATATTGGCAAACGGGCCACCGTGCACAAAAGCCGGCGTCCCTTCGAGCGTCTGCACCAGATTCGGCTTCAGCGCGTCCTTCAGCAGCGCTGCCATCGCCCCTACCGCATGCAGATCCCCGGCCGTCACCGGCGTATCCGCATAGGTATACCCCACAATCATGCGCGACAGGCGCTCCTTCAGTTCCCCGATCGATCCGGACAGACAGAACACCGCCATGATTTCCGATGCGACCGTAATGTCGTAGCCGTCCTCCCGCGGAACACCGTTCACGCGACCCCCAAGGCCATCGGTTATATACCGTAGCTGACGGTCGTTCATGTCCACGCATCGCCGCCAGGTGATGCGCCGCGGGTCAATCTGCAGCGCATTGCCCTGGTAGATATGGTTGTCCAGCATCGCCGCCAACAGGTTGTTCGCCGCACCGATCGCATGAAAATCTCCCGTAAAATGAAGATTGATGTCCTCCATCGGGACTACCTGAGCGTATCCGCCGCCCGCCGCACCTCCTTTGATCCCGAATACAGGCCCGAGCGAGGGCTCACGCAGTGCCACCATGGCGTTCTTCCCGATCCGACGCAATCCGTCTGCCAGGCCGATCGTTGTGGTGGTCTTCCCCTCCCCCGCTGGCGTCGGTGTGATCGCCGTTACCAGGATCAGCTTCCCTTTCCGCTCCGGCAGGTCCCGCAGAAGACGGTAATCCACCTTTGCTTTGTACTGCCCGTAGGGCTCGGTATATTCCGCGGGAACGCCCGCACGCTCCGCTATCCCCGCAATCGGGGCAAGCCTTGCCTCCTGCGCTATTTCGATGTCGCTCTTCATCATCTTCTCCTTCCCGCTTCAGCGGTAATATGCTACCGCCGAGGCAAACATTCCCATATCAAAACGTCCGGGAATGTTCCGGTACAGGCCGTTGCCGATGCGCTCAGCGTGACCCATCTTTCCGAACACGCGCCCGTCCGGAGACAGGATTCCTTCTACCGCGCCGATCGAATCGTTCGGATTGAAGCGGATGTCGGTGCTCGCCTGTCCGTCAAAGTCCACATACTGGGTTGCAATCTGGCCGTTCTCCGCAAGAGAGGTCAGCACACGTTCCGAGGCCAGGAACCGCCCCTCACCGTGCGAGATCGGCACCGTGTATATCTCCCCGACCTTCGTGGCCGAAAGCCATGGCGAACGGTTGGAGGCGATGCGGATCCGCACCATCCGCGACTGGTGACGGCCTATTGTATTGTAGGTCAGCGTCGGACTGTCTGCGTCGGTATCCAGAATCCGGCCGTACGGTACAAGACCCAGCTTGATCAGCGCCTGGAAGCCGTTACAGATGCCCGCCATCAGTCCGTCACGGCGCTCCAACAGCTCCGTGATCTGCTCCCGTACCGCCTGATTCCGGAAAAAGGCTGTGATGAATTTCCCGGATCCGTCCGGCTCATCGCCCCCGGAAAAACCGCCCGGAACAAACACGATCTGGCTCTCCTTCACCGCTGCGGCAAACGCCTCCACCGATCGCGCGATCCCTGCCGGCGTCAGATTGTTCAGTACCATGATCTGCGGAATCGCGCCGGCGTCTTCCATGACGCGCGCAGTATCGTACTCACAGTTCGTACCGGGGAAAACCGGGATCAGCACGCGCGGACGCACACATCTGACCGCCGGTGCACGCAACGGCATCGGGGGCGCCGTATAGGTAATCGGCTCCGCCGACTGCCGCGTCGGAACAGAACAGGGAAAAACCGATCCGAGACGCCCTTCGTACCGCTCCTGCAACTCTTCCAGTGCAATATGCTCTTTGCCGCGGGTAATAAAACGTTCGGACACGGTATACCCCAGCAGCTGACCCGGCTCCTCGCACCCCTCGGCAAGCTCCAGCACAAACGAACCGTATGCATATCCGAAAAGCAGCCCGACCGGCAGGTCCTCCGCGTAGGAAAATCCGATGCGGTTGCCAAAGCTCATCTTCATCACCGCCTCGGCTATACCGCCGTAGGTCGGGGTATAGGCCGATAGCACAACACCCTTCCGCATCAGCGCGCTCACACGGTCATACAGCGCAAGCAGGCTTTCCGCCACGGGCAGCCCGTCCTCCCCATAGGCGGGAGAAAGCAGAATCACACGGTGACCCGCTCCCTTCCATTCCCCGCTGATCACCTCGTATGTACGGCCGGTCGTGACTGCAAATGAGACCAGCGTCGGCGGAACATCCAGCTTCTCAAAGCTCCCGCTCATCGAGTCCTTGCCACCGACCGATGCCATTCCCAGTTCGGTCTGCGCGCGGAAGGCGCCCAGTAAGGATGCGAGCGGTTTGCCCCAGCGGCGTCCGTCCGTACCCGGTTTCTCAAAATATTCCTGGAAGGTCAGATACACATCCTTGCGGTCGGCACCCGCTGCAATCAGCTTCGAAACCGACTCCACTACCGCCAAATACGCTCCGTGATACGGACTCTTCTCAGAGATGTAAGGGTTGAACCCATATGCCATGAAAGAACAGGCGTCCGTATGCCCGTGTTCCAACGAGATTTTGTGCACCATTGCCTGCGCCGGCGTCTGCTGATACTTTCCGCCGAAGGGCATCAGTACGGTCCCGGCCCCGATGGTCGAGTCAAACCGCTCCGAGAGGCCCCGTTTCGAACAGACATTCAGGTCCTCTGCCAGCGAACGGTAGGCCGTCAGAAAATCCCGGTGCTCGCTTCTGCGATAGTCTGCCGGCGCGGCCGGTGTGATGCGGATATGCTTCTCCGCACCGTTGGAATTCAGGAATTCACGGGATATATCCACGATCGTATCCCCGTGCAGCTGCATCACAAGCCGGGGATCGGCCTGCACCTCCGCCACCACCGTCGCTTCCAGATTTTCGCTGTCCGCCAGTGCGATAAAAGCAGGGGCGTCCTCTGCTGCCACCACCACTGCCATCCGTTCCTGGGATTCACTGATGGCCAGCTCGGTTCCGTCCAAGCCTTCATATTTCTTCGGTACGGCGCCAAGATCGATCCGGATGCCGTCTGCCAGCTCGCCGATCGCTACCGATACGCCGCCCGCACCAAAGTCATTGCAACGCTTGATCAGGCGTGTCGCCGCCGGGTTTCGGAACAGGCGTTGCAATTTGCGTTCCTCGGGCGCATTTCCCTTCTGGACTTCCGCACCGCAGCTTTCGAGCGAATTCAGCGTATGCGACTTTGACGATCCCGTCGCACCGCCGCAGCCGTCGCGCCCCGTACGGCCGCCGAGCAGAATCACAAGATCGCCCGGCTCCGGTCGTTCCCGCCGCACATTCCTTTCCGGCGTCGCCGCGATCACTGCGCCGATCTCCATACGCTTTGCCGCATACCCGTCGTGATAGATCTCATCTACCTGCCCTGTCGCCAGTCCGATCTGGTTGCCGTACGAGGAGTATCCCGCCGCCGCCGTGGTCGTCAGCTTGCGCTGCGGCAGTTTCCCGGGCAGCGTTTCGGACAGTGGGCGGGTCGGATCCGCCGCGCCGGTCACGCGCATCGCGGCATACACATACGCCCGTCCCGAAAGCGGGTCGCGGATCGCTCCGCCGATGCAGGTCGCAGCCCCTCCGAACGGCTCAATCTCGGTCGGGTGATTGTGCGTTTCGTTCTTGAACAGAAGTAACCAGTCCTCGTCCTTCCCATCTACAGGTATCCGCATTTTTACCGTACAGGCGTTGATCTCCTCCGACTCGTCCAAGCCTTCCAGACGCCCCTCCGCACGCAGGCAGCGCGCCGCAATCGTGGCAAGATCCATCAGGTTCACCGGCTTCCGCCGCCCCAGCCGCTCGCGCGCCCCAAGATAGTCCTGCCAGGTCTTCGCAAGAAGCGGATCCTCAAAGCTCGCCTCATCGATCGTCGTGAGAAAGGTTGTATGCCGGCAATGATCCGACCAGTAGGTATCGATCATGCGGATTTCGGTAATGGTCGGGTCGCGCCCTTCCTTACGGAAATATTCCTGGCAGAACCGGAGGTCGGCAAGGTCCATCGCCAGTCCCTTCTCTTTGAGAAATGCCGAAAGGCCATCCTCCTCCAGTGCACAGAATCCCGTAAGCGTCGCTACACGCGGCGGCTCCTCATACTGCATGGCCAGCGTTTCCGGGCAGGCGAGCGAAGCCTCGCGGCATTCCACAGGATTGATCACATAGTGCTTGATCCGCGCAATGTCCGCCTCCTGCAGCTCACCCCGCAGAAGATATACCCGTGCCGTGCGTACCGCCGGGCGCTCTCCCTGCGAAAGAATCCCGATACACTGCGCAGCCGAGTCCGCACGCTGGTCAAACTGACCCGGAAGATATTCTACCGCAAAGACCGTATAGCCGGTTGTATCCACTGCGGAATACACCTCATCCAGCTGCGGCTCCGACAGAACCGTGCGTACCGCATAGGCATACAATTCCGCATCCAGACCTTCCACATCGTATCGGTTCAGAAGGCGCAGCTCCTGAAGACCCGTCACGCCCAGAAAGGTACGGATATCCGCGCACAGGGCTTCCGCTTCGTTCCGCAATCCCACCCGTTTCTCTACATATACTCGCCTGACCATTCTATCACTCCTTCTCCTGCGCACGCAACGCTCGCTGGCCGATATCGTGACGGCAATATGCATTGGCAAAGGATATCCGTCCTGCAAGCGCATAGGCACGATCCACCGCCTGCTGCAGGGTGGCGCCACGCGCCACCGCGCCCAGCACGCGGCCGCCCGATGTCAACAGCTGCCCCGCTTCCAGACGCGCTCCCGCTATGTAGATTTCCGTATCCGCATCGCGCTCCGACGGCAGGGTGATCGGGTATCCCGTTTCATAATGGCGCGGGTATCCCTCCGACGCCATGACCACGCAGCAGGCCGCTCCTTCCCGGATCCGTACTGTTTCTCCTGCCAGGCGTCCTTCCGCCGTTGCACGCATGACCGACAGCAGATCACAGTCCAGCAGCGGCAGCACCACCTGCGTCTCCGGATCTCCGAACCGGCAATTGTATTCGATCACCTTCGGCCCCGACGCTGTCAGCATCAGGCCGAAATACAGGCATCCGCGGAAGGTCCG
>CALWTT010000111.1 GCA_944384545.1 uncultured Clostridia bacterium
CTTGCCGATCTGAAGGTAAAATCCTGCGATGTGGAGGCCTGGTCGCCACGGCAGAAAAAATATTTTGAAGTGGGCAGTTGTTCCAATCTTGGCGATGCGCAGGCCAGACGGCTGCGTATCCGTGTCAACGGGAAAGACGGGAAATATCTTCCCCACACGCTGAACAACACTGTGGTGGCACCGCCCCGTATGCTGATTGCCTTCCTGGAAAACAATCTTTGCGAAGATGGCTCGGTGCGCATCCCTGCCGTGCTCCGTCCTTACATGGGTGGTACCGAAGTTCTGATTCCCAAGCACTGATCGGTATAAATCACGGCACAATCCAATGGATTTTCCTTCCTCCTGCGTCCCGGAAATTGCTCTAGATTCTGGGTGAAATACAAAACGCCCGGCCGTACTGAATACGGTCGGGCGTTTTTTCGTCTGTGCATGACCAGAGCTCCCGATCAGAAAAGTGGCACCACACAGAACTGAATCGCATCGTTCCTTCAAGAACGGTCGGTCAAATTGGACGCATCCTCTGCGCGGATGGAATTGATGTCATAGGGAGTCGCCTGATATACATAATAATTCAGCCAGTTGGCAAACAGCAAGGTAGCTGCCGAACGCCAGGTAACCGGAACTTCACGGGCAGGATCATCCTCGGGAAAGTAATGGTACGGAATCTGTATCGGAAGTCCCGCGGCCTTATCGCGCAGATATTCCCGTTTCAACGTATCTGCATCGTACTCCGAATGCCCGGTGATAAAAATCTGACGTCCGGAACGCGTTGTAACAGCATACACGCCTGCCATCTCCGAAGAAGCAAGAATTTTCAGTGCCGGTACTGCCGCAATGTCCGCGCGCCGTACCTCCGAATGCCGGGAATGCGGTGCGTAAAATACATCGTCAAAACCGCGGAACAGAATCGATCGCTTGTAATCCAGTGTATGCGGATACACCCCGAACAGCTTTTCCGGCAGCGGGTATTTCCGTATCCCGAAATGATAGTACAGACCGGCCTGCGCGCCCCAGCATATATGCAAGGTGCTGTGTACATGCTCCTTGCTCCATTCCATGATGCGGCAAAGCTCGTCCCAGTACTCCACTTCCTCAAAGGCAAGATGCTCCACGGGTGCACCCGTGATGACCATCCCGTCAAAATTCAGATGACAGATATCCTCAAAATATTTGTAAAACGCGATCAGGTGATCCGCCGACGTATTCTTGGGCCGGTGTGTTTTTGTAGCAAGCAAAGTCAATTCCACCTGAAGCGGTGTATTGCCAAGAAGACGCGAGAGCTGTGTTTCGGTTTCCACCTTCGTCGGCATCAGATTCAGAAGCAGTATGCGCAATGGACGGATATCCTGCGTGATCGCACGCGTCTCGGTCATGACGAAGATGTTCTCCTCGGTCAGAACCCGTGTGGCCGGCAGGTCGTTTGGTATTTTGATCGGCACGGAATTCCCCCCTACTGTGTTTACTTCCCGATACTGTCGAGCGCCTGCTTCAGATCTGCAATCAACGCTGCAGAGCTCTCAAGGCCGCAGGAGAGGCGAACCATATCGCCGGGAGCACCCGCACGGATCAGTTCTTCCTCATTCATCTGTCTGTGGGTTGTGCTTGCAGGATGCAGGCAGCAGGAACGCGCGTCCGCAACGTGCGTTTCTATGGCAATCAGACGGAGGGCTTTCATAAACGCTTCGGCGTTCTTCCGTCCGCCTCGTATGCCAAAGCTGACGACACCGCAGCTGCCGTTCGGCAGATACTTTTGTGCGAGCCCGTAATACGGATCCCCTTTCAGAGAAGGATACCGCACCCAGGAAACCCGGTCGTCTGCGGAAAGGAACTCGGCGACAGCCTGACCGTTTTCACAGTGACGCGCCATACGGACATGCAGGCTCTCCAGTCCCAGATTCAGCAAAAACGCGCTTTGCGGAGAGGGCGTAGCACCGAAATCCCGCATAAGCTGTGCGGTTGCTTTGGTGATGTACGCGCCGCTCTGCCCGAATTTTTCTGCATAAACAATGCCATGATAGCTATCATCCGGCGTGCAAAGTCCCGGAAATTTCTCCGCGTGCGCCATCCAGTCAAAGTGGCCGCTGTCTACGATACATCCACCGACCGCTGCGCCATGGCCATCCATATATTTGGTAGTGGAATGCGTAACAATATCCGCACCGAACGAAAAAGGACGGCAGTGGATCGGAGTAGCGAAGGTATTGTCGATAATCAGCGGAACGCCGTGTCGATGCGCCGCCGCAGCATATCGCTCAATGTCCAGCACCGTCAGCGCCGGGTTGGCAATTGTCTCTCCGAAAACCGCACGTGTATTCGGACGGAAAGCAGCTTCGAGCTCCTCCTCACTGCAATCCGGCTCCACAAATGTGAAATCCACCCCCATTTTCTTCATGGTGACGGCAAAGAGATTATAGGTCCCGCCGTAAATGGCCGACGATGCCACAACATGCGATCCACAGGAGGCGATGTTGAATACGGCGAAGAAATTGGCAGCCTGACCGGAGGAGGTCAGCATGGCGGCACTTCCTCCCTCCAGCTCACAGATCTTGGCAGCCACAAGATCACAGGTCGGGTTCTGAAGACGGGAATAAAAATACCCGCTGGCCTCCAGATCGAAAAGCTTACCCATGTCCTCTCCGGTATCATATTTGAACGTTGTGCTCTGATAAATCGGGATCTGCCGCGGCTCTCCGTTCCCCGGCGTATAGCCGCCCTGTACACAGGTCGTGTCCAGATCGTAATTACGCATATGCTTTCTCCTTTTTTCCTCAGTTCTTATTCCCGTGTATGGGAGCCGGAATCGTACCGCCCCGGGCAATAAATCGTTCTGCCGAGGAGGGCTTCACGGCAATGATCGGTGCCGAGCCAAGCAGTCCGCCGAATTCTACAAAGTCTCCCACTTTTTTCCCGGGGACAGGAATGACACGCACGGCCGTGGTTTTGTTATTCACCATGCCGATCGCCGCCTCATCCGCGATAATCGCGCTGACAGTCGCTGCCGTACAATCGCCCGGGATGGCCACCATATCAATGCCGACACTGCATACCGCCGTCATGGCTTCCAGCTTGCTCAGCGTCAGTACTCCTTTTCCAGCCGCCTGTATCATACCGATATCTTCGCTTACGGGGATGAATGCACCGGAAAGACCGCCCACGCGGGAGGAAGCCATCGTCCCGCCTTTCTTTACCGCATCGTTCAGAAGAGCCAATGCCGCAGTCGTTCCGTGGCCGCCAACCGTCTCGATTCCCATCTCTTCAAGAATGTGCCCGACACTGTCCCCCATCACCGGGGTCGGAGCCAGAGAAAGATCCACAATTCCCTGCTCCGCTCCAAGACGGCGGGCTGCCTCAGTCGCAATCAACTGACCGACGCGTGTAATTTTAAAAGCGGTCTTCTTCACGGTTTCCGCCACGGTCATCAGATCCGCATCCGGAATCTGACGGATGGCATGGTGTACAACGCCCGGGCCGGACACACCCACATGAATCACGCAATCTCCTTCGCCTACGCCGTGAAATGCGCCCGCCATGAATGGATTGTCTTCCACCGCGTTGCAGAACGCCACGAACTTAGCGCACCCGAATGCGCTACGATCTGCCGTCAGCGCTGCGGTCTCCATGATCAATTCCCCTACCATGCGCACCGCGTCCATATTGATCCCCGCACGGGTGGATCCGATGTTGACCGAACTGCAGATCTTTTCGGTCTCGGCAAGAACCTGCGGAATACTCCTGAGAAAATTCTCTTCCGACGGTGTCATTCCCTTATGCACAAGCGCGGAATATCCGCCAAGAAAATCCACGCCGGTTTCCTTTGCCGCACGGTCCAGCCAGCGGGCAAACTCCGGCTCTTTTCCGCGGAACCCGGACGTTATCAGCGAAGCCGGAGTGATGGAGATCCGTTTGTTTACAATCGGTACGCCATATTCCGCGGACAGCTCTTCACCTACCGAGACCAGTTTCTCTGCGCGGCGACAAATCTTTTCGTATGCCGCCTGCGCCGTGCTTTCCGCATCCCCGCGGATGCAGTCAAGAAGCGATATACCCATCGTGATGGTGCGCACATCAAAGTGTTCCTGCCGCACCATATTGACGGTTTCCAGAATTTCGTTCTTACTCAGCATCTTCGTTCCTCAGGTTCAGATCTTGTGTATGGCATTGAAAATTTCTTCGTTCTGGACATGAATTTCCACACCAACCTCATGACTCAGTGCAGAGGTTGCCTCAGAAAGCTCGGTGATGGAAAGGCGACTGCGATCCATCGACACCAGCATAATCATGGTAAAATTCCCTTGGAGAACCGTTTGCGATATATCCTCAATGTTGATGTTATGACCGGCCAGCATGCCGCTGACTGCTGCAATAATTCCGGGCTTATCCTTCCCGATCACGGTAACAATTGCTTTCATCTGTTTCTATCCTTCCTGTATCGTTCTGTACCCGCATGCAGGTACAAACAGAAGAGCGGCCCCGGGACGACCCGGGGCCTTCCGGTCAGGCACGGTTCACCGACCCGAACAGTTCCATCTTCTCTTTGACGGTAGCACGAATCGCTTCAAAGCCCGGCGCCAGCAACTTACGCGGATCAAATCCCTTGCCAATCTGGTCCTTTCCCGCCTCAATGTACGCGCGTGTTGCTGCCGCAAATGCCAACTGGCATTCGGTATTCACATTGATCTTGGACACACCGAGCGAAATGGCGCGCCGGATCATGTCCCCGGGAATGCCCGTGCCGCCATGCAATACAAGCGGCATGGCTCCTACCTTCTCCGAGATCGCTTCCAGCGTCTCAAACGAAAGGCCCGGCCAGTTCTCCGGATACTTGCCATGAATATTACCGATACCGGCCGCCAGCATGGTCACGCCGAGATCCGCAATCATTTTGCATTCAGCAGGATCCGCACATTCCCCAGCACCGATCACGCCGTCCTCTTCGCCTCCGATCGCGCCTACTTCTGCTTCCAATGACAGGCCACGCTCTCCGGTCAGTTTGACCAGCGCTTTTGTCTTTTCGATATTTTCTGCAATCGGATAGTGCGATCCGTCAAACATGACAGAAGAAAATCCCGCCTCGATACAAGCAAGCGCACCTTCATAGCTTCCATGATCCAAATGCAGTGCCACAGGAACCGTAATACCAAGGCTGTCCACCATCGCGGACGTCATAGCGGCTACCGTGCGATACCCACACATGTATTTTGCTGCCCCCTCGGATACACCGAGGATCACTGGCGAGTGAAGCTCTTCCGCCGTCAGCAGAATGGCTTTGGTCCATTCCAGATTGTTGATGTTGAACTGGCCAACTGCATAGTGGCCTTCCTTTGCTTTGGTAAGCATTTCTTTTGCGGATACCAACATATCTTTCCCTCCGTTATTCTCGTTTTCCTGACTTTTACCTTTTTATTATATACTATTTTTTCATCAATTGCAAGGGTCGGGCAAAAAAACCGTAAATTTTGTTCCCTTTGCTGGTTGTCACGCCAATATGCGCAAAATCCTCATTCCAGTGCCCTCTTTCTTCATTCACACACCCCATAGGATACGCTATACTATTTCTATCCTATATTTGTGCTGGAGGTTTCCTTATGTATCGTTCTGAACATCCGAATCCGCAATTCCGCCGTGAAAATTGGCGGAATCTCAATGGTACCTGGCAATTCGATTTTGATTTCGGTGCCAGCGGTCGCGATCGCCGCTTTTACGAAAATCCGGTGCTTACAAAGAAAATTGAGGTTCCTTTCTGCCCGGAATCCCGCCTTTCCGGTATCGGTTACACCGATTTCATGCCGGCTGTCTGGTACCGTCGCGGTTTCTCCCTTTCGGCAAGTGAGCTCAACGGACGGGTGCTGCTCCACTTCGGTGCCGTTGACTATTATGCCTATGTCTATGTTAACGGGAAAGCAGCCGGATCCCATGTAGGAGGATATACGGCCTTTTGCCTGGATATCACGGCTCTGTGTCATGTCGGCGAGAATGATCTGGTTGTCTGTGCAGAAGATGATACAAGAAAAAAAATCCCCTGTGGGAAGCAAAGCAAAATTTATCCTTCTCATGATTGCGATTACACCCGCTCCACTGGCATATGGCAAACCGTCTGGCTGGAGTTTGTCCCACGCACCTATATAGAACGTTTCCGCCTCTATCCTGACATCCTGCGTCAGGTGCTGCGCATTGAAGCCGTAACAAACGGCAGCGGAATACTCTCCGCTCTTGCACGCTATGAAAACAAAGAGGTCGGTACTGCTTCGGTCACTACGCCCGGGGGGCGCTGTGCGTTGGAAATCCCGCTTTCCGAATTGCATCTTTGGGAAGTCGGGAAAGGACGTCTGTACGATCTTACGCTTTCTTTCGGGGAGGACAAGGTCTTCTCCTACTTCGGCATGCGCTCGGTCCGCATGGATGGCATGAAGTTCCTGCTCAATGAAAAATCCGTCTTCCAACGTCTCGTGCTGGATCAGGGCTATTATCCCGACGGCATTTACACCGCCCCTACCGAAGAGGATCTGTACAAGGACATTGAACTCTCCATGGCGGTAGGCTTCAACGGCGCACGCCTGCATCAGAAAATCTTTGAACCACTTTTCCTGTATCACTGCGACCGGCTCGGATACCTTGTGTGGGGAGAATATCCCTCCTGGGGCATCGATTATACCTATCCGGAAGCACTCTATACGATGCTGCCCGAATGGATGGAGGAGATAGAACGCGATTTCAATCACCCTGCCATTATCGGGTGGTGCCCCTTCAACGAAACGCGGGAATACAACGAACGGAAACAATGGGAGGATGTACTGCGCACTGCCTATCGCGTTACAAAGGAAATGGACAGAACACGTCCCTGCATCGATACAAGCGGATATATCCACGTGGAAACCGATATCTTCGACCTGCACGACTATGACCAGGATCCCATAGCTTACCGGGACCGGTATCTCCCGCTGCTGTCGGATACGCCCTCCTTCTACGACCGCTTTGCTCCCCGCCAGATCTGGCGCGGCGAACCTGTATTTATCAGCGAATATGGCGGCATACAATGGTCAATCCATCCCGATGACAAAGCGTGGGGGTACGGAGAAGCACCAAAAACCGAAGAAGAATTCAAAGCACGCTTCAAGGGACTTGCCGACGCCATCATGGACAATGGTGCCATCTTTGCCGTCTGTTATACCCAGCTGTACGACATCGAGCAGGAGCAGAACGGACTGTATACATACGACAGAAAACCGAAATTCCAGGATATGGACTTTTTCCGGCGCGTTTTTGACCGGCCTGCGAGGATTGAAAAATGAAACTGACTTTTCTCGGAACCAGTCATGGAGTCCCGTCGGAAAGTCGCTACTGCAGTTCCGTACTCCTTGAGCGTAACGGCAGACAATATCTTCTGGATGCAGGCGCACCGGTTATCGACCTGCTATTGCGCCAACACATTCCGCTTACCGACCTCAAGGCTGTCTTTCTTACCCACATGCATGGAGACCATTGCGCCGGACTTTTTTCGCTGGTCGATCTCTCCAACTGGTATTTTACCGACATGAACTATACCGTTTTCCTGCCCGAAGCATCCGGAGAGGAACTGCTCAGACAATACCTCCGTGTGACTGCACACAGTGAATTGCGTGCCGGAATTTCCCTTGCCCCGGTACACTCGGGACTTTGCTATGAGGAGGCCGGGCTTCGCATATCTGCCATTCCCGTAGACCATGCGGTCGGTTTTTCCTGCTTTGCCTACTGCATAGAAGCCGACGGAAAGACCGTCCTGCTGACCGGGGATATGCGGGCGGATCTCGGAGATTTTCCCGTCCTCTCCTCCCCGCCCGATCTGCTCGTGACCGAAATGGCGCATTGCTCCGCAGAAGACCTGCACGACCGGATCCTCGCCTGTGCGCCCAAAAAAGTAGTGCTGACACATGTATTCCCTCTGTCCAAGATACAGCAGATGGAAAAAATATGGCAGCTGCCTTTTTTGCCAATCATAGCAGAAGACGGACTCTGCCTTATAGTATAACTGCATTTTAAAGAAAAACCGTCGGTTTTCCCGACGGTTTTTCTTGTGCAGAATCGGCATACAAAGATTCCGAGGCTCCAAACAGACGGAGCCTCCCGCTATTCACAGGAGCGGAATTTCCAACGAGGCAGAAAGCAAGCCCTCTGACTCGGCATACACACGCATTGCCCCGCACTCTTTGCCGGGGCGTACCGCTACGGTGATACGCCCTGCGCGCATGCGACGATCCGGAGAAAAAAGCGGTA
>CALWTT010000112.1 GCA_944384545.1 uncultured Clostridia bacterium
TCATCCGGGAGCTGTCGCAGCTGAAAAATGCGGGTATGTGGAACATGGGCGCGGAATTTACCTATTATTCGGCGCTGACGGCGCGGCTCGCGGGAGACGAGATGCGTGCCCAGCGGATCATGCGGGAGGCGATTCTCGCATGGGAGGCGGAGCTTTCGGGCGGGTGCCGGTATTACAATACGGGCGTGTCCGGCTATGACTGCTTCTTTGCGGATCCGGTCGTGGCGCGGCGGGCTGCGCTGCTTGGCATGCTCGGTTACGGCAAGCTGTACAATAAGGATCCGGAGGGCGCGCGTGCACTGTTCACGCAGAGCCTTGCACTGGATCCCTCCAACAGCAAGATCTCTCTGGAGCTCTGGCTGCTGAGCGAATGAAACCCACGCGCGCAGGAGCGGCCGCAGCTGCTCCTGCGCTTTGCGCATCCGCGGTCATCTTTGCCCGGCGCCTGTTTCCCGGGTGCACGGCGGCGCTTTTTATCGTGGCGGAGAAGAAAGGATTCCGTCGGGCCTTGCGGGCGCGGGCAGCCTTCGCTTTTGCCCCGGGGCGCCGCTCCTGCCCCCTGTATCAACCGAAAAAAACGGAGGAAAGCACCATGAAAAGAACACGCTTCGGCATTCTCGGCGCCGGCTGGCGTGCAGAATTCTATCTGCGCGTAGCGTCGGCGCTGCCCGACCGTTTTGTGTGCGGCGGAATATACGTCCGGAACCCGGATACGGCGGCGCGTCTGCGCGCAACGGGAGCGCCGGTGATGACGGAGTATGAGAGCTTTTGTGCGGGCGGGTATGACTTTGTCGTCTGCTGTGTGCGGTCGGGCGAGATTCTGTCGGCGGCATGGGATCTTGTGGCGCGGGGCTATGCGGTCCTGTGTGAGACACCGGCCGGGAGGACGCTGGAGCAGCTGCATGCCGAACGGGATCTGATCCCGGCCACGGCACGTGTGCAGGTGGCAGAGCAGTATCTGTATCAGCCGGAGTTTGCGGCGGCACGGGCGCTTTCGGAGAGCGGTCTGCTGGGCCCTGTGCATTATGTGCGGATCAGCGCGGCGCACGAGTATCACGGTGTAAGCCTTGTGCGCGGCCTTCTTGGCGTGGGTACAGCGTTCCCGGACCGGATCCTGGGAATGGAGACAGACGACCCCGTGCGTCGTGTACTCGGCCGTCCCGGCCGTTTGCCCGGGAGCGATGTGGTGTCGAAGCAGACGATCGGGATTCTGCGGTTCGGTCAGAAGAGTGCATTGCTGGACTTTACGGGCGAGCAATATTTTTCGCCGATCCGCAGCGGCAGCCTGCTGATGCGTGGCCCGCGCGGGGAGTATTCTGACGGGAAGCTGTGCTATCTGGACGCGCAGGACGAACCGGTGCGCCTGACAATGACCCGGGTGGAGTTCGGGCGTGGCACCGACCTTGGGGGGTATGCGCTGGATCGGATCTGCTTCGGCCCGCATGTGCTGTACCGCAACCCGTATCCGCAAGCGCGGCTTTCGGATGAGGAGCTGGCCGTGGCGGGCATGCTGGAGGGGATGCAAACCTATCTTGCGACCGGGCGCAGCTTTTACAGTCTCGCAGAGGAGCGCCTGGATTGTGAGATTGCCTACCGGATCCGGGAGGTGGCGTCCGGGGCGTGATTTTGTTCCGGGGAAAAGAAAGCCTCCGCGTGCATGAGCACGCGGAGGCTCTTTTTTGTATGCGTTGCGCTTTTACCGCGAGGACGGGCCTTCCTGCGGATTATTGGAAGGTGTAGGGCGGCTCTTCGTTGAGCTTTTCGTACTTTTCGAGCAGATAGGTGCGCATGGTGGGATATTTGTCCCAGAGCAGAATGAGCGCATCGCGGTCGGAGTAGGCGGACTGTGTGCCGTCCCCCGGTGTGGTCAGCTGGAGGAATTCGCGGTCGATCTGCATGGGAGAGAGGTTGCCGAGATAGCGTCCGGAGGTGAGCTGATCGAAGAGAGTACTGAGCGTTTCAGCGGAGGTATCCCGCGCATCATTCTGCGCGTCGAGCAGAGAGGAGAAAAGGCTTTCTCCTGCGGCGATATGATCGGCGGCGGCTTCGCGGTCGCTGTCGGTGTTGTCCTGCAGGAGGGAAAAGAGGTCGGACAGATCGCCGGAGGAGGCCTGTATGGCTGTGAGGAGCCGGTCAAGCTGTTCGCCATACTGTGCGGCGGCCTGTGCTTCACCGGCCTCGGTGAAGGAAAGACGTTGCCGGTTGGCCTGTGCAGCGGCATAGCTGTCGGGATTGCCGCCGTTGTCGGCAGCGGATTCGGCAATGGCGTGCCCGGCGGCTTTTTCTCCGGCCTGCTCGTAGCGGGACAGAATCTCTCCGGATCCCGGCGCTTTGGCATAGTCGTTTTGCGCGATGGCCTGCAGAAGCTGATCGTAGCGCCCGTCCTGCTTGCCGGTAAAAGCGAGCAGCGCCTCGTACAGCTGATTGCTTTTCCCGGTGGCAGTGTCGGACAGGGCATTGCCGCGGTCGGTCTGGTTGCCGGCCACACCGGCGACCGTTTCCCGGTACTGTTCCCCCTCGCGGTTTGCCAGGATTGCGTCTATGGCGTCCTGTATGGGGTCGGAGCGGTTGGTATCGGTACTGCTCCCTGCGGAGGAACCGGTATTGCTTCCTGCGGAGGAGCCGGTGTTTCCGCCCGCGTTTCCCGTCACATTGGAGGCAAGGGGGGCGGTGGGGATGACGGTCTCCTGCTTTTGCAGATAGTTTTTCTCTTTCTCCCGGTTCTGTTTGTCCAGTTCGGCAAGGTATTCGCGCAGTGTGAGGAGCGGATTTTTGTTATTCATGAAATATGTCCTTTCAAAAGATCGTGTGGGAAGGAATTGGCGACACACGGGATAGGTATGTTCAGTCATCTTCGCTCTGAAGGACCGAGAGCTCCATCCGGTGGATGCAAAGTGGTCCCTCACCGGAGAATTGCAGGGAAAAGCAGGGGTCGGCGGGTGTGAAGGGCTTGGAGATCACGGTTCTGGTCGCATCGGAATCGGCGGAAAAGCTGAGGAGCGGAGAGAGGCGTCCGCTGGAATCACGGACCGAGAGCGAAAGGGAGGCACCCTCCCCGGCCGTCAGCAGGAGTGCGATGCGGGAGAGACGGTAGGGGCGGATCTCACCGGGGGTAAAGGGCGCGGCGGTACAGGAAAAGGCAGTAGAGCCGCTTTGCTCCGTGCTGAAAATTTCTCCGTTTTCCATGAGGAACCAGCAATGCTGACCGTCACCGCAGAGCGAAACGACGGCGCCGGTGCCGAAGGGCGGAAGCGCCCCCCAGGATCCGGTGGCGGGGGAGTAGGTAAAGACGCGCCCTGCGGTTGGGAGATAGAGATAGTAGAGTCCGGCAGCGGCCGCGGCGAGGGCGCCGTCCATATTGTCGATGGCGAGCGGGTCGCCGATCGGAAGGACCTCACTGCCGTTGTAGCAGTAGACCTGCCTGTGATCGGCAAAAAAGAGTTTCCCGTCGACCTCGGCAAGAGAGCGCGCATCGGCGGCGCCGACCGAGAGAAGATCCGCTACACGGAAGGGATTTCTTGTATTGTTGACAATATGACAGAACCCTTCCTTGAAGCAATGGACATGTCCGTCGAAAACGGTGAGGGCGGTAAAATCTCCGGTTGCGCGCGTGTTCGACTGCACGGTGGTGGCCCAGGCATTGGCGGCGCCGGTATCGGAGGCGGTGTCCAGATCCCAGTCGGTGGGGTCGTTGAAGGCAGAGGCGTAGAGCCGATCCCCGTCGATGCCGAAGATGCGGGACAGGTGGACGCAGGCCTGCTGAATGGAAGGAAGGGAGGCACTGCCGTCGCTGAGAGGAGAAATGGAGGGGGTTGTGGCGTCCAGATCAATGCACAGCGCATCGGGAAAGACGAGCGCATAATGGCGGTAGACGCCGGAGAGCGGGTCATTCGGATCGCTGTACTGATTAAAGCGAACCACCGAGCGTGGGACGTCGGTGTAGGGGGAGTTCAGCATGGAGGTATGCGGAACGCCATCGCGGATGATGGTACAAAAAGGAGCCCCGAAATAGTTGGTGAAAGCAATCAGGAGCGCACCGATGCTGTGGAGAGAGACCGGGGTGCCGAGCAGGGTGAGACCGAGGGAAGCCGGGGCTTGCGCACTGACGAGCTCGGGCAGCCTTGCGGGATCGATACCGCTGGCCTCGGAGAGGACCGGTCCGATGGCGCCGCTCCGCCGATCGAGCGAAGAGAAGCCGGAGATGCGGAGGAGGCTTTTTGTGGCAGGGCGTGGCAGGTGAGACTTAGGCATGCAGGTCATGCGTTGCGTCCTCCTCTCCTTTCCGCTCCTGTGCGGGTGCGGCCTGCAGCATGTGGTCGAAGATGTGCCGCTCAAAGGCATCGGCGAGGCGCGGATTCTTACGGCGGATGCAGGCAAACCTTGCCTGCAGCAGCAGGCGCTTGTGGGTTTCGGCATGCAGGGCATGATCGTCAAAGGGAGAGATGGTTGGTGCCTGACCGCAGGCGAGGGCGGCATTTTCGCGTTCGGCAGCGGCGATCTGGAGCTCATCGAGGCCGAGCAGGTCGCTGTAATCGCCAATCTTCATCATGCGGAGGGCCCGGTTTTTGACCGAACGCGGCAGGCGGCCCTGATCGTCCTGAAAGAGCCCGAGCTGCAGCGCCGAGAGGAAATTCTGCTTCTGGGTTTCGGGATCGACGACCAGTTCATTTTCGGTGTCGAAGCTGAGATCGAAGGAATTGAGATCGTCGGCACAGAAGGCGAGGACACCGGCGGCGTCGTTGGCGCCGGAGACCTGGAGCGTGCGGTAACCGGTGATATAGCGCTTGTAGATTCCGAGCCAGATGACCGAAAGGCGCCGGATCATGGTGCGGAGGTTTTCGCCGGCCAGGGCAAGGCGGGAATTGTCAATACTGCGCAGATTTTCGATGGCGCGGCCGGAGGTGACGCCGGCGGGGGTTTCTCCGACCACCATCAGCTGGGATACGCCTGCAATATATTCCATATCGGAGCAGAGACGTTCGCACTCGTAGCGGAGCTCGGCGGGGAGAGAGGCGGGCGTGAGGGGTTCGGGCTTTCCCCGTTCGGGATTGTATTCTACGATTTCTCCGGGTGGGAGGCCGTGTGTTGCGAAATCCCCGATATCGGGAATGGATCCTTCTGGGACAAGCAGAGGATTGGCGGCGCTTGTGCGGATATAGTCATGGATTTTGTTTTTGACGCCGTTGTAGGCGCGCTGGAGGGGAATCAGGTCGGAAATGACCGAACGGCCGAAGAACTGACCGGCACATTCGCGGGAGCGGAGGGCGACCAGGGGGATTTCATCGTAGGGCAGGTCGCTGTACCAGAGCAGCCGGTCGCCGGCGACAAGGATCATACGTCCCTTTTCGTGGCGTGCACCGGGCTTTTCAAAATAGGTGAGGAGCGGAGCGCTGTCGAGGGCGCGGCGGGGACTGAGCGAGATGGCGGAGGAGGGATATCCGGCGGCATTCCCGTTCCGTACCGGCGTCAGGGCGTAGGTGTCGATTTCCTGTCCCGCGACCTGCACGCCATACAGATCGTAGATTTCCTCCACGGGCAGAACCTGCTCGATCAGGATATTGTCCTGATCCGAAACCTCCTGCTGATAGAGCGAGGCGGGAAAGACCTCAAAGGGTGTGAGAAGGCCGTATCCGAGATCGCCTTCTTTTGTGCCGGGCGTGCCGGGATGGGGTTCAATACCGGCACTGGCGCCGGGCTCGGAGAGCGAGGGCCCGGCGTTACGGTCCCAATAGGAGAGGACAAAGGCGGAGCCGCAGAGCTCGCTCCACAGCAGGAGCGTGTTCTTTTTCTTTTCGAAATCCGATGCGCTCTGGGTATAGCGCAAAAGGCGTGTGGCAATATCGCTTTTTTCCCAGTCGGAGACCTCATTGGTACGCGGACGGACGGTCATATTGTAGGAGAGGGCGCGGAGGGCGGAGATGCGCGTTTCCATGAGCGGGGCGATGCGGTTATAGACCCCCTGTTCCTCCCAGTCGCGGCCGGGCAGAAAGGTTTCGATCTCTCCGCTGTCGGCATTGATGTCGCAGTTCTGGTAACCGGAGAGGAAATTGGCGTTGAGGGTCCAGGAGAGCTCGAGAGGACGTCGCTCTTCGCGGCGTCTTTCCAGCTCACCGAGAAGGGCGGCAACAATTTCTTTTTCCCGCATGGGGTTACCGTCGCGGTCGCGATCGAGGATGCGGTCGGCCTTCTGGGGGTCGGCCCGGTTGCGGACGGCGTGTTTGCCGGTCAGGCTTCGTATGCGTTCGAGCAGCGTCATAGATCGTTATCCTCCGCTTCGGAAAGACACTGTTTCATGGTCAGGAGTGCTTCTTCAATCCAGGCGGAGATGCGTTCTTTGGAGAAGAAGAAGCGAAAGAAGGAGGGCATGGCGGCATACAGACGTGCGAGCACGGCGGAGAATTTGATAGAGCCGGTTCCCTCGCCGAAGAGGGATTCGGCCTCGGCGACAAGGCCGAGAAGGATCTCCTTGGCCTGGCGGGCGAGACCGGAGCGGCCAAAGAAGATGGCGAGCACGAGGATGGTCAGAGCGGCGATACAAATAAGGAAAGGCAACATACGGAAAAACCTCCTAAAGCGATGATGGGTATGGAAGATCAGGATTTGCGTTTGAGTCGGTCGAGCCGGCCGTGTGCCTGCTTGACCGATTCGGTGAGTGCAGCCTTCTCGGACGCAAGGCGGGAAAGACGGGATTCGAGCCGGTCGAGGCGTTCCTCACAGTGGGCGGTTCTTGCGGCCAGCTGATCGAGCAGGGTATTGAGGCGGGAGATGAGGGTATTGAGTCGGATCAGGGGTGTAATCAGCGAAGCGAAGGCAGCACAGGCGCCGATCAGGAGACTGATTTGTTCAAAATTCACGGTAGACCTCCGGGTAGAGCGGGAAAAGGCGGGGCGGCGCGGACGCCGTCCCGCCCCATCCGTTGCATGATTTGTCAGGTGGTGCAGTCGGTGAACTTGACGCAGCCGCCGGGGTTGGCGCAGATCAGGTTGCCATAGGAGGCAAGGAGAGCGCGGTAGACCGAGGTGTTGCTCATGAGGGTAAAGATGCTGCTCTGGTGGGAGAGGAATTCCCAGGGGGTCTGCTGCAGGAGGAAGGATTTGGTGTCAACGGCCCAGGCTTCTTTGGAGGGAACCATACTTTCGTTGACGAGGATGACCTCCTGATCGCCGACGAGGATGGAGTAGCCGGTGGCGCCTCCGACAAACTTGTGGCGATCCACCAGGTGGGTGTGGTGCTCGTCCATAAAGGTCTGGTAGGCCTCAAAGGCTTCGTCGCCGAGCATGATCAGGTCAATGGCAGCGCCGCGGTACTTTTTGGCACTGCGGATGCCGCGGTAAAGTCCGAGATCGGTGATAGAGCCGCCGAGTGAGAAGGTCTGCGGCACGATGGAGGGGGTGGTGGACTTATCGACACCATAGAGTGTACTGCCGTCGCCGAAGATGGCTCCGAGGCCGGTCAGCTCACGGTTGTAGCTGCCCTGCACGGTGAAGAAGCCGCGGGTGGCGGCCAGGACGGGTCGCGAAAGCGTGACGGTATTGGCGACGTGGTCGACCGATACAATCCGCATTTTTGCCTCATTGAGGTGGTATTCATCGTCCAGCGACAGATACATATCCACCAGCAGACCTTCGATGAAGCGACTGGCATCCTCTACCGGAATGACATCGGAATTTCCCTCGACGGGATCAAAATAGGAAAGGATGCCGCTGCCGTCGCCGAACAGAGCGCGACCGAGGTTCCATTTTGCGGCGGCGTAGGAGCCCTGGATTTCGGCATCCAGCGCATTGATCATGGCGGAGGCATTGCTGGAACCGAGAGCGATGGTCTTGTTGGAGATCTGGATATCGACGTACATATCGACGGCATCCAGCTCAAAGCTGAGATATCGCTGTTCGGCGGCAGCGGGTGTGTTGGCGCCTTCTGCGCCGAAGCCGAAGCCACCGTTCAGGCCTACCGGAGCGGCCAGACGGACCTTGTTGTTGGTGAGCGGCTCCTTGCGGATCATCTCCAGGAAGGGGGAGGGTTCGATGTTGATCTGGTTGGCCAGCGCAGGCTGGTATTTGTCTTTCAGGATTCCTTCGATTTTGGTAAGAAGCTGAGGCATGTGAAATTACTCCTTTGCATTATGGTTTGTCGTGGATGCCGAGTGCGTTGCGCGCGGCGTGACCGGCCTCGCGCAGGTCGCGCGGTGCAGGTTTACGGTAGGCTGGGGGGAGGGTAGCGCCGCTTCCGGAGGCCATGGTGGGGACCGAGCGGTTCCGGGCTTCGAGAAGGGCGGAGCGATAAGCGCTCAGCGCGCGCAGCAGAGGCGCATCCTGCAGGAGCGCTTGCAGGCGCTGTTCGGTATCGGGCTGGGGCGGATGCAGGCTCCGGTCGATGTGAAAGGCGGCGATGAGACGGTCGCGGGGTGCAAGCGTGCGGAGAAAGGGAAACTGCGTTTGCAGGGAACGGAGTGCTTCGGCCCGCCCGGCAATACCGGCATAGGCGGGATCGGTGTCCAGCGCGGCAAGCTGGGCCTCTTCCTCACGCCGGTTTTCCCGCATGCGGATCGCGAGCGCGGCGATGAGTGCAGCACGTTCACCGGGGGAGAGGCGATCCAGTGGCGAGAGCTGTGCTTGCTCGGTTTCCGCGGTGACCGGATGCTCCGGATCCGGAGCATCCGGCAGGGCGGCGGGCATTTCGTCACCGGGCCTGGCGGGCTGGTCGTGTTGCGCATCGGCAGGGGAAGAGAGGGGCAGGACGTCCTGCCCGCCGCCTTCGGTTCCGGGCAGGCTGCCCGGCACCGCGGCGTCAGATGGCGTAACGGATTTTCTGGATTTTCTGCGGTTCATGAGGTACCTGCCTTTCTCAGGTGGCAAGAGCACGGATATAGCCGTTTTCGTCGATATAGAGCGGACGCAGGGCAGGATCCGTGTCTAGGACAGGGGTATGATAAATGCGCGGGGCGCAGATGCCGGAAGAGGACAGGCGTATAGACTCTTCCTCAGAGGCCGAATCGGTGCCTGTGGTGTTGGTGATCTGCCGGTATTCGCCGGGGCGCAGGTAGGTGATGCGCTCGGTTTGGGTTCCGTCGGGATCCGCGACCTGTTGGCGGAGGGTGAGCTGTTCGGCGTTGAGCTCCGCGGAGATGGTGTAGGAACCGGGGAGGGGTTCTCCGTCAAAGCGGAGCCGGTCGGCGTAGATGCTGATGACGCCGCCGAGCGCATCGGAGAAGACCCGGATGAGCGGTTCTCCGTCGCCGGGATCGGGGAGGTTGATGCGGCCGCCGGTAATTTCGATCTGGCGGCAGCTGACGCTGCCGTCTTCATGGATGCGGAAGTTTTCATTGGCCGTCACGGCGCCGTTGAGATTGATGCGGTCGGCCGTGATGGCAACATCGGAGGTATCGTTGATGGCCTCCACGATAATACTGGCCCGCACGGCATCCTTTCCGTTCTCGTCCTCGCCGACGACGAGCGCGATGCGGTCCTCGGATTCCCGGATTCTGCGATCGACCTGCGGCATGTTTTCCTCGTCCAGATTGAAAAGCAGGTCTTCCATGGTGCGGCGGAAGCGTGCACTTTCGATTCTGTCGGCTTCGAGCTCGCGCCGGATGGCTTCGAGACCTTTTCCGGTAGGATTCAGCATAATTGTCCTCCTCTTCTTGCGCTGACGGTTTCGAGATAGAGTCGGAACTCGTCCAGGAGCGTATTGTATTCGCCAAGCCACTTAGCGGCCAGCGCATCTTCATTGGCAAGGCGGAACGCCTCACCGCGGAGCTTAGCACGCAGCAGGGGCAGGAATTCGTCGGGAAAGGGGACCGGCGTATCCTCGTTATCGGCGTTGAAATGCATGGGGCAAACCAGATAGAAGAGCGCGAGATTGTTGCGTGGCAGGTCGGGCAGGGAGAGGCGGACGGCGCCGTCCTGAACGGTATAGAAGCCGCGGTCATCCCGCATATCGAACTGGGCGGGTGGCAGGTAATACAGGCGTTTTCCGGTTGCGGAGACGCCGCATACATCCTGTTCGCGGATGGGGGCGGCGTCGGGGATGGGGGAAAGAGAGGAGAGCTGGATGAGGTCGCCGGCGGCGAAGACGTTCATGGAACGTACTTCGGCGATGAGCTCGGTATAGAGGCGGCAGAGGCATTCGTTGAGGGTATCGCGGTAGAAGGCGCGGTCCTGTGGCAGGAAGAGGCCGATGCCGTCGATGACGCTGTCCAGGAGCTGGGCGACGGTGACCGAAGCGGAAAACATTATTGCACCCCTCCTTCCGCAACACCGATCTGTCTGTGGGCGGCGGCCTCCCGCCAGAGCGAGCGATAGGCGCAGTCGGCTTCGTTCAGGAAAGCGGTGCGTTCGCTCGTGCTGCCGGAATCGTTGGAAAGGACGCCGAGGACGATGGCGCCGAAGTAGCGGTCATGGACAGGGAGCGTCTGATCCAGGGAATCGGGGATGGTGAGGTCCTGGCCGTCAGAGAGGAGTGCGGGCGGGAATCGTACGGAGAGCTGCCGTACGGTATCGGCGAGCAGATCGAGGAACCGGCTCTGACCGATGGGGCGGATGGCGTTGACACGCAGGAACAGGGATTTTGTCTCCATCAATTGAATCTTCCTTTTCTTGATTTGGGCCGGACCCTTGCGAGCAGCATGGCATGGGGGTCATCGGCAGGGGCGTTGCCTGGGAGCAGGGGAGGACCTGCGCGGCTGCGGAGGAAGTAGCGCAGGGCATCGGGCAGATGGGTGAGTTCATGGGGGGATTGCGCGCAATCTCCTGGGACGGCGGGATCGTGGCGGAGCAGTGGGAGACAGCGGATGAGCTGATGGCAGGTAGAAAAGATGCGGAGAGAGGGGGTAGTGGCATTTTCCGCGGCGAGATATTCGCGGATCTGCATCCAGCCCTGTATGCGGTTGGAGTCTGCGCGGGAAAGGCGGATGCCGTTTTCCTCAAAGATCTCCCACATGCTGCGTCCGGTATCCTTCTGACGGTTGGCAAGATCCGGAGGCGCATAGGTAGCGACGACGGGCTCCGGGGAGGCGTCGCGGATCTGTGCGGCGGCCTGACTGACGATGAGCCCCGGCAGGAAGAGCTCACGGAAGACCGTGACATTGCCGCGGTCGTCGAGTGCAAACCAGAGGCAGGCGAGCATATCGAGACCATAGTCAAAGGCACGGAAGATGCGCCACCAGTCGGGGATGGGGAAGGGGTCTACGACATGCTTTTCTCTCCGGAACTCGGAGAAGAACTGTCCGGCAAGCAGATCCCAGTCTCCGTCGAGCCAGGCGCGGCGGATCTCCGGCGGGAGAGCGCGGAGGCGATGGAGATAGGAGGGATCGCGCGCAAGGAGCGGTCGGTTGTCGTAGACGGTGGAGCGGATAAAGCGGTAATCGCCGGGGTTTTCATCGGGGCGGAAATCGCGGTCAATGAAAAGGCGTTTGACCCAGGCATGTCCGACGCCGCCGGGATTGCAGGTGAGGTACATGCGTCGCGGGAAATCGCGGGTACCGCGGAGGCAGGCGGTGAGGCAACGGAACTGATACTCGGAAAAGTGCGTGGCTTCGTCAAGGAAAATGAGATCGTATTCCTGTCCCTGGTAGCGGTCGGCGTCGGCATCGGTGTCAAGGTACCCGAATTTGATAAGGGATCCGCCGGGAAAGGAGAGCGACTTATCGGATTCGCGGTAGACGGCGATCCCGTGCAGGAGGGAGCGGAGCTGTTTGATATGATTTTCGTAGAGCTCCGGGAAGGACCTGCGCAGGATGAGGATGCGGATGCCGCGGTAATGGAGAGCGGCGAGGGAGGCCTTCATACGGACGGCGAAGGATTTGCCGCCGCCGCGGCTACCGCCGTAGGCGACAAAGCGTTCGCGGGCGAGGAGGAATTCCCTCTGTTTGTCAAACGGGGCGGGGAAAAGAAGTTTCATAGTGCGAAGTCCTCCGCGTCGCACAGATCGACCGAAAGGAGGGAATCGGCGTCCTCGCCGTCCTGCTCCGGCTCGGGCGCGGAGTAGCCAAGCATCCTGTTTGCGGTTTCGACCGCTTTCGTGGCCGCGTTGGCCGCGGAAGGATTGAACTTCACCTCAACGAGAGCGCCGTTCTCGTCGCGGATCTCGATTCTTGCGCCTTCGAGCGCGGTTTCGAAGATCCGTTTCAATCCTTCGAGGGCCATTTTTCGGCTCCATACCTGTTCCAGGATTTTCTTTTCTTTCTCTTTGCGCCGAGCGAGGGAGCTTTTGCGACTCCGCCGTCGGGATTTCGGTTCGGTGTTGCTCATGGCTCCTTCCTCCGCCTCCGTATTGACGCTTTCACTGTACCATGAAAAATTCGGAAAAATCGGACACGCCGAAAATTTTTTTGCCGTGCGGGGAAATACTGTACCCGGCAGCGGGGACGGAGAGAAAGGCCGAAGGCGTGTGGTGCGGAATAACGGGGCGACGCGCGACGCGCGGCACGCAGCGCGGAAGACACGGCAGAAAAGCGGCAAGCCGGGAAAAAGCGCGGGAAAGAAAAAAGCAAAGAAGAAAGGAAAAAGCCGCGCAGAGCGCGGCGGCGGAATGCGGGATGAAAGCGGAGCGGAATAAGAACGGCAGCAGGTCACACGGCAGGTCAGCACCGGGGCGGCGGATGCTGCTGTTTTTCTTCCGGCGCCGGTTCCCCGTAGCGGTGCTGCTGCTGCTGCAGCTGGGGGCCTTCGGATTTCTTCTTTTTTCAGGGAGCCTGCTGTCCGGGATTCTGGGAACACTGCTGCGGCTTCTGAGCATTCTGGTGGCGCTTGCGGTGATCGCGCGTCCGGACAGCAGCGGATACAAATTGCTGTGGCTGTTTCTCCTTCTTCTTCTGCCGTTGTTCGGAGGCGCCTTTTATCTTCTGCTGCGCGTGCAGAGCGCGACGCCGCGACTGGACGCCCATGATCGGCGCTTGGAACGGAGTCATCAGAATTTGATGCTGCTGGCCGACCCGTGCGGTGCGAAAATCGAGAAGGAAAAGCCGGCGCTTACACCGCAGCTGGTTTTTCTGCGGCAGGCGGGGTATCCGGTTTACCGGGACACCCGGATCGTCTATCTGCCGTCGGGGGAGGAAACATACGGCCAGCTTCTGTCCTGCCTGCGGAGGGCGGAGCGGTATATATTTCTGGAATATTTTATAATAGACGACGGGCGTGTGTGGCGAAGCGTGCGCGGGATTCTGCGGCAGAAGGCGGCGGAGGGGGTGGACGTGCGGGTTCTGATGGATGATGGCGGCTGCTTTTTTCTGCATCCGCGGCGGATGGCAGAGGAATTGCGGGCGGAGGGAATCGGATGCTGCGTATTCAACCCGTTCCGTCCGATCGTATCGGCGGTACAGAACAACCGGGACCACCGGAAGATTGCGGTGGTGGACGGAAAGATGGCGTTGACCGGGGGCATGAACCTTGCGGACGAATATGTGAACGGGAGGGTATTGCACGGACATTGGAAGGACAGCGCGGTTCTGCTGCGCGGCCCGGCCGCCTGGGGCTTTACGGTCATGTTTTTGCGGATGTGGACGCTGTCGACGGGGAAGGATGAGGGATACACCCGGTTTTATCCGTCGGACATGCCGCGTTATGCGGGAGAAGGGTATGCGGCGCCGTATGCCTCGGGTCCGCGGGATCTGCGGCCGGTGAGCGTGGGTGTATTCCGGCACCTGATCGGCTTGGCACGTCGGTATGTCTACATTATGACACCGTACCTGATCCCGGACGATACGCTGGCGGACGCGCTGAAGCTGGCAGCGCAGAGCGGCGTAGACGTGCGGATTCTGACGCCGGGGATCGGGGACAAACGGTTTGTGCAGGCAACGACGCGCTCCTTTTATCCGCCGCTGCTGCATGCAGGGGTGCGGATATTTGAGTACACGCCCGGCTTTCTGCATGCCAAAAGCATTTGTGTGGACGACATGGCGGCAACGGTCGGGAGTGCCAATTTTGATTTCCGGAGCCTGTACCTGAATTATGAATGCGGTGCCCTGATTGCCCAGCCGTCGGTGGCGCGTGCGGTGCGGGAGGATTTTCTCCGCACGGCGGCGCAGGGACGGGAAATTCACCTTTCAGAAGAGCGCCCCGGCCCGGTACGGATCCTGACAACCCGCCTGCTGCGCCTGCTGGCGCCGCTGATGTAGCTGCGCAGCCGCGGTATCCGCGTTTTCACTGTGCGCAAAGAGGCCGCGTGTATTTTTTCTGTCCGCAGCCCTGTTGGTTCCGGAGCAGGACCTTCCTGCCGGCTGCCTTTTTGCAGCGCAGCGGGGGGGAAAAAGTTTATTTGCATTCTGCATTGGGAAAAGACCGTTTTCTATGCCCGCCGTACGGTGCAAAAGAAAAGCGGAAGCCCCGGATTTGTGGAGCTTCCGCTTTTTTGTCGTTTTTTCCTGCGGCGCAGGTACGGGTGTCTTGGCGGCGGTGGCTTTCGCCACCCTGCCCTCGGTCCCCTTCTGCGGGGCCCGTATGTCGCGATATTCGCGTCGGATTCAGCGTGTGCCCTGTCTGCCCTGCCTCTTCCGCGCCACTGAAAAGCCGAAGCTCCCCAGCCGTTTCCCCAGCGCAAAATACTCGCCGTGGGCATAGGCGCAGAGCCCGGCGCGGTCCAGCCGCAGTTTTCCGTGTGCGTCGAGCAGGGTGTCCTCGACCGTAACGGCGAGAATATCGGCAAGGAACATATGATGCGAGCCAAGCTCCCGGATATCGAAGACCCGACATTCGAGCGAGAGCGGGCTTTCGCCGAGCGATGGAGCGGAGACGGCGGAGGAGGGGGTCGGATGCAGACCGAGCCGCGCGAACTTCCGGACCTTGGCGCCGGTGTACATCCCGCAGAAATCCGCAGCACGTGCGAGCGAAGCGGTGCAGAGATTGATGACGAACTCCCCGCTTTCCCGGATCAGGCGGTAGGAATAGCGCTGGGGGCGTACCGAAATATAGGTGCGGGGCGGTTGGGTGGAGAGGATCCCGGTCCAGGCGACGGTGAACAGATTGGGCGCCTGCAGAGTGCCGCAGCTGACCAGTGCGGGGGGAACCGGCGCGAGCATGGCGCCGCCCTTCCAGACTTCTTTTGCCATGGGGCCTCCTTTGTTTACCAGTAGATTTCCCAGTTGGGGGGAATCGCGTCAAAATCGACGGTAGCAATGACATCGTCGTATACGGCGACATTGACGGTCTCCTGCGCAACGGTGAACTCAAAGTAATAGTCGCGGACCCTGTCGACAAAGCCGTCAAAGAAATCCGCATTGTCCTCCTCCTCCCAGGCCCCCTCGTCGGAGGCAGCGCGATAGAGGAAGTGTACACCGATATCGCTCCGGACCTCGGCAAAGCTGCCGGCGGTCATGGTGAGCGCCTGTGCGGTGACCTGCTCGACATAGTCGGCATAGTCGATCTCCTTTGAGAAATAGTATCCGCCGGGATAGCTTTCGGCGGAGGGATCCTCGTTGTAGGTCTCGGAGAGCTTACGGAAGGCGGCCTCACCGGCCTCCGGGTCGGAAAGCGCCGCGCGGATCTGCTCGATTTTCTGCATCTGGGTTTTCCAGGCCTCGCCGGTTTTTTCGGTGTAGACATACTGCTGCGCCTCACTGTCCCAGAGCCGGATCCCGTCCTCATCCTCCACAAAATCCACAAGCGGAATATAGATCATATAGACATGTGCATAGGTCTCCTGATAGTACTCCTCATAGTTGTCGCGCGAGATGGAGAGACGTCCGTTGTCGCCAAACAGGTACTCCCGGAGGGAAACCGCCATCTGTTCGTAGGAGAACGCGATTTTGAGGCCGTCGTAACCGATGCCGTATTGGGCCGTCACCGCCTCAAATGCGGCGCGGTCTCCGTCTCCGAGGTCGGAAACGAGCTGTTCCATGGCCCGGTTGATCTGTTCACGGGCGGAGTCGCTGAGCTGCAGCCCGTAGCGGGTAAACAGGCCGGCGCACACGAGGGATTTCTTGATATTCTCATGGATGAGGGCGAGGATTTCGTCCCGGTTCTCTTCATTCAGTTCATAGGAGAGCTGTGCCTTGTAGCAGGAGAGCCAGTAGCGATAGATATCCTCGGTCAGGCGCACGCCTTCGTATTCCATGACTGCAGGACCGCGGTCGGCGCAGGAGCATCCGACTGTTGCAAAGAGCAGTGCGAGCAGAAGCAGAACCGAAAGGATACGGAAGAATACCTGTTTCATGGATGGGGAACCTCCTCCGGATGTGCGGGCGCAGCATCCTGGCCGGGCGCGGCGTCGGCAATTTCGTGATAGCGCAGGAGCAGCAGGCGTGCGGTGCAGGCGGGGTCGTCGCCTTCGGCGAGGCGGCAACAGACGGTGGGCGGGGGTGTGCGGCGGAAGGAAAGGTCATTTCGCTCGGAAAAGAGGACCGAGAAGACGGGGAGCGCAATGCGCCGTGCGACAAAGCGCAGCTCACGGCCATGCTGTTCGACGCGGGTAAGGTCGGCGCGCCCGGCCAGGACGCGGCAGAGCGCGACGTCGAGCAGGCGCAGGACCGGCCGCGGCGGTGCGCCGTACCGGTCGGTCATTTCGGAAAGAAGATCGGTACGGTCGGCCTCCTCGGAGATCAGGGAAATCTTCTTATACATTTCCATACGTTGGGCATCCGAGGGGATATAGGCGGCGGGAATATGGGCATCGACATGCAGATCGATCACCGCCTCAGGCGGAGGCGGGGCGGGCGCCTTGCCCTGTTCTTCCAGCACGGCGTCGTTGAGCAGACGGATAAACAGATCGTAGCCGACCGCTTCGATATGTCCGTGCTGTTCGGCACCGAGCAGATTGCCGGCGCCGCGGATTTCGAGATCGCGCAGGGCGATTTTGAAGCCGGCGCCGAAGGAGGCGTATTCGCGGATGGCGTTGAGCCGTTTTTCCGCAATTTCGGAGAGCGCCTTTCCGGGTCGGTAGGTGAAGTAGGCATAGGCGTGACGGTTGGAGCGTCCTACGCGGCCGCGCAGCTGATGCAGCTGCGCGAGCCCCAGCCGGTCGGCATCCTCAATGATCAGGGTATTGGCGCCGGGCAGGTCGACGCCGCTTTCGACGATGGTGGTGCAGACGATCACGTCGATTTCCCCGCGGACCAGGGACTGCCAGATATCCTCCAGCTCCTCGCGTTCCATCTTTCCGTGGGCGACGACAATGCGCGCCTCGGGGAGCGCCTTCGAAAGGCGTGCGCCGACCGTATCTATGCTTTCGACGCGGTTGTAGAGGTAGATGACCTGACCGCCGCGGCGCAGCTCGCGGCGGATCGCCTCGTCGATGACAAGATCATCCTGCTCCATGACATAGGTCTGTACGGGATACCGGTCACCGGGGGCCTCATCCAGCAGGGACATGTCGCGGATCCCGCTCATGGCCATATTGAGCGTACGGGGGATCGGGGTGGCGGAGAGCGAGAGCACGTCGACATTGCCGGCCATGTTTTTGAGCTTTTCCTTTTGCGCGACGCCGAAGCGCTGTTCCTCGTCCACGATGAGCAGGCCGAGATCGCGGAATTCCACGGTGCGACCGAGCAGCTTGTGGGTTCCGATCAGGATATCGATCTCCCCGCGGCGGAGGCGGCGGAGAATCGCGCTTTGCTGTTTGGGAGTGCGGAAGCGGGAGAGCATCTCGACGGTGACGGGGAAGCCGCGCATGCGCGCGAGGGCGGTCTCATAGTGCTGGAGTGCGAGGATGGTAGTGGGGACGAGAATCGCGACCTGCTTTCCGCCGCGGACGGCGCGGAAGGCGGCGCGGAGCGCCACCTCGGTTTTCCCGTATCCGACATCGCCGCACAGAAGGCGATCCATGGGCACCGGCCGTTGCATATCGGCGCGGATGTCTTCGGCGGCGGCGAGCTGGGATTCGGTCTCGTCGTAGGGGAAGGCGTCCTCAAAGGCCTGCTGCATATCGTCGTCGGGCGGGAAGGCGAATCCCGGCCGCCGCATGCGTGCGGCGTACAGCGTGATCAGCTCGTGTGCGAGATTTCTGGCAGAGGCCTTGGCGCGTGCGGTGGCCTTTTGCCATTCGGCCCCTCCGAGGCGGGACAGGCGCACCTTTCCCTCATCTCCGGCAGAGCCGATGTATCGGGAGATCATCTCCAGCCGGTCGGCGGGGAGAAAGAGCTTGTCGGTGCCGGCGTAATGGATGGTGATATAGTCCCGTGTGACGCCATCCACGGTCATGGTGGTCATTCCGCCGAAGCGGCCAATGCCGTGTACGGCGTGAACGACATAGTCCCCCTCGTGCAGCTCCGCGTAGGAGAGGAGGCGTTCCCCCGCCTTCTGGCGGCGGTGCCGGGTGCGGTGCAGAGCCTTGCGGCGCAGCTGCTCCTCATCGGGCAGGAGCGAGAGAACGGCGATGCGGGAGAGCGGAAGCTCAAATCCGCCGGGAAAGGCCCCGTGTGTTATGAAAATCCGGTTTTCCCCTGGGGCAGGTGCCGGAATATCCGCGTCGGGGGGAAGAAGGACGGGAGAATATCCATCGGCGCGCAGCTGCTCGGAAAGCGCGGCCTCCTCCGCACTTCCGGAGCAGAGGAGAAGCAGGCGGAATCCGGCATCCGAGAGCGAGCGCAGATCCTCGCGGAGCAGATCCGGCTTGCCGGCATAGCCGATACCGCTGCGGCAACGGAAGCCGAAAAGGCCGGCACATTTCATGCCGCTGACCCCGCCGGCAAAGCTGTTCAGATGCAGAGCGACCTGTGCGGCGAGCAGGCGGTCAAAGTCGGCCTCGGAGGCATGATAGTCCGCGAGCGCCGAGGAAAGGACGCCGGCCTCTATGAGGGGCAGGACAGCCTCAGCGGTAAGATCCCGCGCGGCAAGGAAACGCTCCCGAACGGCTGCAGTACCGAGCAGGAGGATCGGGAATCGCCCGTCGGCGGCGAGGTATCCCGCAAGATTCTGCTTTTCCTCATAGATCAGGGAAAGATATTTGTCCGCAAAGCGGAGCTCATCCGACGTGTCGAGCGCAGCCAGTTCGGCATCGAGGATTCCGGTGCCCTCGGCGGGTGCCTTTTTCCGGAGCGCGGCAAGTGCGATGCGGATGCGCGTGCGCGCATCCGCATCGGGCAGGACCTCGCGTGCCGGGAGCACGGTGATCTGCCGGCGGGAGCCGTCGGTGCGCTGGGAGAGGGGATCGAAGGGGCGGATGGATTCGATCTCGTCGCCGAAGAATTCCAGGCGGACCGGCAGCGCATCGCAGGCGGTGGCAAGATCGAGAATCCCGCCCCGCCGTGCGTACTGGCCGGCGCTCTCCACCAGATCCACGCGGGCGTAGCCGCGCTCTTCGAGGAGCCGACAGAGCTGCTCGGGCGGACAGCAGTCCCCGACGGCAAGCGACAACGCAAGGGTGCGCAGCCGCGATGCGGGCAGCGTATATTGCAGAGCGGCCATGGGCGTGGCGGCGACGGCATCGAGATTCCGGTCGAGCAGGTCCTGCAGGACCGAAAGCCTCTCACGCTCGGTGTCGTGGGAGGCAGTAATGTTATGGAGGTTAAAGTCGCGTACGGGGAACAGCCGCGCGCGCAGTCCGTTGTCGCGCATGACCTGGCAGAAGCGATCGCCGGTGGCCTCATCGGGGACGAGAAGCAGCAGCGGACGGTGCAGATCCTGCACTGCCTGTACGATCTCGCAGACAAAGGCACAGAGCGCCCCGCCGGACAGACCGTTGATAAGCAGCGGAAGCGGACGCTTTGCGTCGAGCTCGGCGGTAAGGCAGGCAAGGACCTGACCGAATTCGGGTTCGGTACGGATGGTTTTTGTAACGATTCTCATGGAATTTCAGCCTCGGGAAGCATGCTCAGTGGGAATAGAGCGCCATGGCCTGCTCGGTTTTTCCGTCGAGCATGAGCGCGACGGCGGCGCAGACATCGGGAAAGAGCGTCTGCAAGGTTTTCCGGTCAGGGGGGGAAAAGTGCCCGAGCACCCAGTCGGCCAGATCGTATTCGGGATGCGGCTTTTTCCCGACGCCGATGCGGATGCGCGGAAACTCGTCGGTGCCCAGCCGTTCGATGATATTGCGGAGTCCGTTGTGTCCGCCGTGCGTGCCCTTGCGCCGGATCCGCATTTTCCCGACGGGGAACTGGACATCGTCGCACAGGACAATCAGGTTTCCGGGCGGGATGTGATAATAGGAAACCGCCTCGGCGACGGCCTCACCGGACAGGTTCATAAATGTTCCGGGTTTCATGAGCAGGGTGCGCACACCGGCGATGTCGGCGTCACCGCAGAGCGCACGGAAGCGGAGCTGGCGCAGGTCTGCGCCGTTTTGGGCGGCGAGAAAGTCGAGGGCGTCAAAGCCGACATTGTGGCGTGTCCCTTCGTATTCTTTTCCGGGATTGCCGAGGCCGACCAGCAGATGCGTGGGCGGTCCGGAGGCTTTTCCGGCGCGGAGCGAGGCGAAGAGCGAGGCAAGACGGTCCATCAGAATTCCTCCTCGGCGCCGGAAAGCTCGGCAAGGAAGGCGTCCGGAGAGGCATCGCTCGGCATGCGCCAGTCACCGCGGGGCGAGAGGGCGACGGTGCCGACCTTGGGCCCGTCGGGCAGGCAGGAGCGTTTGAACTGCTGGGTAAAGAAGCGGCGCAGGAAGGTCCGGAGCCAGTGCAGGATCACGCGGTCCTCATACACGCCGCGGAAGACCTCACGCGAAAGGCGGAGGATTTTGCGCGGCCGGAACCCGCAGCGCAGGAAGTAGTAGAGAAAGAAATCGTGCAGCTCATAGGGTCCTACCAGATCCTCGGTCTTCTGTGCGATTTCGCCGTCGGAGGGGGGGAGGAGCTCAGGGCTGACCGGTGTGTCGAGAATATCGCGGAGCACGGCTGCCACGCGCAGCTGACCGTTGGATTCGGCCTGATCGGCGGCATAGGCGACAAGGTAGCGCACCAGGGTCTTCGGCACCGAGGCGTTGGGTGCATACATCGACATATGATCGCCGTTATAGGTGGCCCAGCCGAGTGCGAGCTCGGAAAGATCGCCGGTGCCGACGACAAGACCGCCCTCCGCATTGGCAAGGTCCATGAGGATCTGCGTACGTTCGCGCGCCTGTGCGTTCTCGTAGACGACATCCAGGCGATCCTCCGGCTGTCCGATGTCCCGGAAATGCCCGCGCACGGCATCCCGGATGTCCACGACCCGCAGAGAAACGCCGAGTTCTTCGCACAGGACCTCCGCATTGCCCCGTGTGCGCGCGGTAGTGCCGAAGCAGGGCATGGTGACGGCGAGGATCTGACGGCGCTCCCGACCGAGACGGTCAAAGGCGCGGCAGGAAGCCAGCAGGGCCAGGGTGGAGTCCAGACCGCCGGAGATACCGATCACAGCCGTTCTGGCGTGCGCACGGTCGATGCGGCCGGCAAGGCCGCAGGCCTGCATGGTGAGAATGGCCTCACAGCGCTCGGCGCGGCGTGCGGGATCCTCAGGGACGAAGGGATGCCGTGAGGGGAGGGAGGACAGCGCGGTTTTTTCGGGCGTGAGAGAGAAGGGGACGCGGACATATGTGTCCCCGGAAAGGGCGGTAAAGGTGCTGGTACGTCGCCGCTCATAGGAGAGCAGATCAAGGTCGACCTCGGAAAACAGCAGTGTATCTCCGGTAAAGGGCGGGCGTTCCGCTGCGATATGTCCGTTCTGTGCAATGAGGTGGTGGCCGGAGAAGACCATATCGGTCCCGCTCTCGCCCTCTCCGGCATCGGCGTAGACATAGGCGGAAAGCGTCCGCGCCGACTGCATGGCGACCAGCTGGCGCCGGTAGGCGCTCTTCCCGATGATTTCGTCGCTGGCGCTGGGATTGACGATGAGGGTGGCGCCGGCCTCGGCGTGCAGGCAGGAGGGGGGGATGCTGACCCACAGATCCTCGCAGATTTCGCATGCGACGCGCAGGACAGGCATCTCGCGGCAGGCAAAGATCTGGCGCGTACCGAGACGGGTGTCCTGCCCGGCGAAGCGGAGCGGGAGCAGGCCTTCGGGCGCAGGTGCGAAGTGGCGCGCCTCATAGAATTCCGCATAATTCGGAAGATGGGTTTTGGGGATCAGACCGAGCAGCTGGCCGCGGCAGACCGCAGCAGCGCAGTTGAACAGTTTATCGTTGCAGGCAACGGGGAGCCCGACGAAGCTGAGAAGATCCAGGTCGGCGGTCCTGCGGATGTAGTCGGAGAGCGCCTGTTCGGCGGCGGCGACGATGTGGGCGGAGAGAAAAAGATCGCCGCAGGTATACGCGGAAAGCGAAAGCTCCGGGAAGACCAGTACACGCACGCCGGCCCCGGCGGCCCGCCGTGCGGCATCGGCCAGTGCGACGGCATTGGCGGCGCAGTCGGCGATCAGAAGAGGGGGGCAATCCGCCCCTACGCGAAGATATCCGTCTTTCATATATCCTCCTTGCTCCGGATGATCGGGAGCGTTAACGGTATCGTGGCGACAGTGTCTGCCGGGTCAGGCGCGTGTTCCGGTTTCCTCGCGGCTGAGAATCAGGTCGGAGGCATAGGGGAGCGCACGGATCATGTCGCAGAAGCTGTGCCATTCGGCAAGTTTGTGATCGCGGCGTGCATAGTATATGTTGGTCAGAACCTCATAATTGAGCGTCACCGTCCGCATCTGGTTATAGGAGGAGGGCAGGAGCTGAATGAGGTTGTGCCAGTGGGTGCGATCCTTGGTATCCAGGAAGGCGAGGCGTTCTTTTTCGAGGAAGGCGAGGAGGGTGTCCAGCGCGGCGCATGCGTCGGGGGTGAGGCGCTCGTGACTGAAATCCTCGCGCGCAAAGGGTTTTGCGTGGATCTTATGCATGGTGGAGCAGGAATTGGCCACCGTGCCGACCTTGTAGGTATCGAACTCCTTCCACCAGTAGAGCGGAGCGGTGACATCGACCGAAACAAAGATCTGGCGCAGGAATTTGCGGTGGTCGCTTCCGGCGCGCACGAGACGGCGCGCGAGGGAAAGGTCGTTCTCTCCGAGGCGGAAGTGTCCGTCCTCTCCGAAGCCGCTGTCGCTGCGCTCCCAGCTGTTGAGCGGGTTGCGCGCGCCGCGGATGGCGTTTTCCATATTCATGACCGAAATGCGTTCACAGAGCAGCATAGAACCTCCGGAGGGATCGGGCGCCGTGCGGCGCGGAATCCTGTGCAATATAAAATACAGTATATAGTATTATACCACGAGTGTGCGGACAAGTCAACGGTGATTCGGAACGGAGCACAAACATTTGCCGGTGCAAAAAGCGTGGAAACGGCAGAAAGCATGG
>CALWTT010000113.1 GCA_944384545.1 uncultured Clostridia bacterium
ATTTTCCGCGCACAGCGCGTCCGCCGCCCCGCCCGTTCCGGCGGCGGGCGCGCTGCATCCTTGCGGCCGCGCCCTCTTCTCTTTTCCCCCGAAAGCACACACCTCCCTTTCCCGGCATACATTCCGCTTCCGTATCATACAATACACTATCTATCCCGGGAGGGGGAGGCTTGCCGTGCCTGAACTGCTTCTTTCCGCACTCCACCTGCTGCTGGCGCTGACGCCGCCCGCGCTGCTGCTGGCCGGGCTGTATTTTGCTGTCCGCCTGCGCTTTTTTCCGTTTCTGCACCCGTGGCGCGTGCTGCGGGGGCTTTTTTCGCGTTCTGTGTCGGCGGCGGATATGGAGACTTCGCCGGAGTCAGCCGGGGAATCCGGGACGCAGGGAAGCCGCCCGGAGGCGGGATCTGCGCCATGCCGCGCGGGAGCCGGGCAGACGCTGACACAACCCGCGCCATGCCGCGCGGGAACCGGGCAGTCCCCGACACAACCCGCACCATGCCGTGCGGGAACCGGGCAGGAACCAACACAAACCACCCCGCGTTCCAAGAGCTGCGCACATACAGCGTATGACTCCCGCCCCCCTCTGGCCTGCGCGGAATCGGTGCAAGGCGCCGTTTCGTCTTTTCGTTCCGGCGGCAATCCGGTGCATACGGCGTTGCCGACCCGGGGCGTGCAGGAGAGGGCCACCGTGCATGGTGTACGCTTTGTGCCTGCGCCGTCAGAGCTGCCTTTTACGCATCCGTCGCCCCACACACAGGCGGCAGGGGAGACCGGACGTGGCCCGGCTGTCCCCGGCAGAGAAACGGCGTTCGCAACAACGGCTTTTGCTGGCAGTGACTTTGCCTCGCGCGGCAGAGGCTCTGTTTCCTGCGGTCGGGACCCGGCTTTCCGGCAGGGAAACGCGTCCGCCTCCGCTGCCCCAAAGGAATCTCCCCCATCCCCCTTCCGTGCTGCCTGCCTGGCTCTGGCCGGTACCATCGGCGTAGGCAATATGAGCGGGGTGGCTATGGCGATCCTGACGGGAGGGCCGGGCGCCATCTTCTGGATGTGGATCTGCGCGTTTGCCGCTATGCTCCTGAAATATGCCGAAATTGCTCTTTCCATGTCCACGCGCAGGACCGATCCCCGGGGCGGGTATGTGGGCGGGACGCCGTATTCTATGGCTGCGGTCGGTTGGCGACGCACGGGGGCGCTGTTTGCGGTTCTGTGCCTGCTGAATACCGTGGTGCTCGGCGGAGCGGTGCAGGCCGGCGCTATTGCGGAGGCCATGTCGGACGGCTTTGGCATTCCTGTGCTTCCGGTGGCGGTGATCCTGGTTCTGATGACCATGACGGCGGTTCTGCGGGGCAGCGAAAAGCTGACCGCGCTGACCGGTCGTCTTGTCCCTTTTATGTGCCTTTTTTACCTGACGGTGTCGGTTATGGCCGTGCTGCTTCATGCGGACCGTCTGCCGGGCGCGTTCGCATCCATTCTGTCAGGCGCCTTTACGTGGACGTCGGCGGGCGGGGGGCTGCTTGGGTTCTTTACCTCCCGCGCGGTGCGGATCGGCGCGGCGCGCGGCCTGCTTTCCAACGAGGGCGGCTGCGGGACCGCTCCGCTTGCCCATGTGACCTCGGCGGAAACAGAGCCAGCCAGGCAGGGTCTGTTTGGTATTTTTGAGGTCTTTGCCGATACGGTGGTGATCTGTACGCTGACGGCGCTGGTGATTCTGACCGCGTTCCCCACTCTGCCGTCCGGACTGGGCGGCATGGCGCTCATCCGGGCGGCGTTCGGGACGGTGCTGGGCGGATTCGCCGGCCCGTTTGTCGCGATATCCCTGTTTTTCTTCGCCTATGCCACGATTTTGTGCGAGGCCTTTTACGGGCAGACCTGTCTGCGCTATTTCACGGAGCGGCGGCCGGCGCGGTGGGGGTTCCTGCTTTTGCTCGGGGGCGCCATCGTGTGCGGCGCGTATGTACCGACGGAGTCGCTGTGGCTGCTGACCGATCTGTTGCTGGCGGCGATGACACTGCTGAACCTCGCTCTGCTTCTGCGCTGCGCAGGGCAGATTGTGCGGCTGACGGAGGAGGCCGGATTTCTCCGGCCATCTGCCGTGAAACCCGGCCACTCCAGGCGAAAAGCACAGAGCACGTATTGACGGAGCGCTCCCTTTCTGTTTTGCCCGCGATTGGATGCGCGCGCCCGCCGCCGGAACGGGCGGGGCGGCGGACGCGCTGTCCCCTGGGCCAGGATTTGCAACCCGCCCGTGCGTCGTGAATCTCCCCGCCGTGGCGGCTATGCAGGTTTTTCGCCAGGCCTTTTTGCAAAAAGGCCGCCGGTCCACGTCGTAGCGCCCGTACATGCCCCGTCGCGTCCCACCCTTACCGAATCCCTCCCTCGCGCCGCAGCGCGCCCGCCTTTTCCCCTGCGCATATCCCCGCAGGATCTTTGCGCACGCCGCACAGGCATTGCATCTCTGCGCCCTCTTTCCCGGGAAGACGGATACGCTTCCCCCAAACAAAGAAAGCGAGCCGATACGGCCCGCTTTTTTCTTTCTTTTCCTTTTCCCGCCAGTTCCGTCGGCGGAATCAGTTTTCCCAGTTGTGATACACGTTTGTGATGTCGTCGCAGTCCTCTAGCTTATCCAGCAGGTTCTGCATGTTCTCCACATCCTCTTCCGCACTGAGCGTCACATAGGTGGAGGGAACCTTGGCTCGCTCTGCCGACGCAATCGTATAGCCCTTT
>CALWTT010000114.1 GCA_944384545.1 uncultured Clostridia bacterium
TCATCATGATGTTTGTGAGCTTTTTCAGCATCGGTGTGCCGATCATGGGGATGCTGATCGGAATACCGGCGGCACTGACCGCATTGATTCTTTCGCTGGTATATCTGTTGCTTGCCTATCTGTTGCATGAGTATCTGCATAAGGCAGGCAGTATGCGTTTTGCACGGCTGTAAGACAGCATACGGAAAAGTACAGAACAGGAAATATGTATGACAAACAAAAGAAAGGAAAAGGCACTGCCGCTTGCCGGGATCCGGCTGTTTCTGTTCGACCTGGACGGAACGCTGTATCTTGGGGAGCGGCTGTTCCCTTATACGGTCGGTCTGCTGGAGAAGATTCGCAGGAGCGGTCGGCGGTATCTGTTCATGACCAACAATTCCTCCAAAAGCGCAGCGGATTATGTACGGAAGCTGGATAGACTGGGTATCGCGGCGACGGAGGAAGATTTTGTGACTTCTTCGGAAGCGACGGCGCAGTATCTGCTTGCCCATTACCGGGATCGGTGCATTTATGTGGGGGGCACGCGTTCGCTGCTTGCGGAATTCCGCGCGGCAGGATTGGATGCGACCGATATTTTGACAGACAAGGTCCATTGTGTGGTCTGTGGCTTTGATACCGAACTTACTTTCCGGAAACTGGAAGATCTGAGCCGTCTTTTGCGTGACCCGGATATTCCGTTTATAGCAACGCATCCGGATCTGGTTTGCCCGACCGAATACGGAGCGGTTCCGGATTGCGGAGCGGTTTGTGAAATGCTGTACCATGCGACCGGCCGTCGGCCGACCGTGATCGGCAAGCCGGAGCCTTTTATGGCGCGCATGGCAATGCAGCGCACAGGATACGGACCGGAGCAGACGCTTGTGGTGGGTGACCGTCTTTATACCGATATTGCATGTGGTCGCAGGGCCGGCGCATATACGCTGCTGGTGCTGAGTGGGGAGACAACGGAAGAGATGCTGCGCGCGTCTTCGATACATCCTACTGCGTGTGCGGCGGATTGCGGGGAACTGCTTTCCGCGCTGGAATGTATTCCGGATACCCCCGATGCTCTTTGATGAAAATATCTCTTCGTTTTACAGCAGGTTATAGCAGGCCGGCGGGACAGAAATCCTGCCGGCCTGCTATGGGATGATTCCGTGAACAGGCCGTGAAGGCCGGACGATTGTACGAAACATTTTTGAAATATTTCATACAATTTGTCCATGATTTGTTCTGAATGTATGTGATGATCAGACAAGGAAGGAAATGGCAATATAAAGATGTAAAAAATGTAAAACAAAATGTAAAACAAAAGGGAAAAGAACGCGGAAAGGAGATTGGTTCATGCTGGAAATTCGGAACCTTTTAAAAACATACAAAACAAAAGGTGGTGCGGAAGTACGGGCGCTGGACGGCGTTTCGTTATGCTTTGAAGAGAAGGGCATGGTATTTCTGCTGGGGAAATCGGGAAGCGGAAAATCGACCCTGCTCAATTTGTGTGGCGGGCTGGATACGCCGGATAGCGGAGAAATTGTGATCAAAGGGAAAAGCAGCAAAGATTTTTCGCAGGCGGACTTTGACAGTTACCGTAATACCTTTATCGGATTTGTGTTTCAGGAATATAATATTTTGAACGAATTTACGGTAGAGGACAACATTGCACTGGCACTGGAACTGCAGGGCAGGAGCAAGGATCGGAAGCAGGTGGCAGAGCTGCTGCGCCAGGTAGATCTTTCGGAATATGCGAAGCGGAAGCCGAATACACTGTCGGGCGGCCAGAAGCAACGAGTGGCCATTGCCAGAGCGCTCATCAAGAATCCGGAAATCATCATGGCAGACGAGCCTACGGGGGCGTTGGATTCGAATACCGGCAAACAGGTTTTTGAGACACTGAAAAAGCTGTCGCGGGAAAAACTGGTCATTGTGGTTTCGCACGACCGGGAGTTTGCGGAAGAATACGGAGACCGGATCATAGAGCTGAAAGATGGAAAAATCGAGAGCGATGTGATTAAAACGCGTATTGCCGCGGTGAAGGCGAGTGAGAATGTCAGTTTTATCGGTAAAGATACCATCAGCGTCAGAAAAGGCACGGAACTGAGCAAAACGGATGTAGAAAGGATAAATCAATTTCTGCTGTCAGCGGAGCGGGATGTGATCATATCGAGTGGGGAGAAGGAGATCGGCGAATTTCGTCGGGTGGCGCATATTGATGAAGAGGGCGCCCGGGAATCCTTCCGTGCGACCGAGGCATCGGATGTAAAGCAGAAGACGTATCGGCCGGAGGAGAGCCGTTTTATCCGATCCAAGCTGCCGGCAAGGCATGCGATCCGGATCGGGGCGAGCAGTATGAAAGTAAAGCCCTTTCGCCTTGTATTCACCGTATTTCTGTCCCTGGTAGCCTTTGTGATGTTCGGCCTGTTTTCCACGCTGACCTTTTATAATAAAGCGGAAACGGCTTTGGCAACCTACCTGCGTTCAGACTATGAATTTCTTTCCTTGCAGAACAACTATCGGTATACCGGGATTTCCTACCGGGGGGATGAGGAGGTATCGCGGTATGAGGGCAGTAAGCAGACGCTGTTTACACCGGCAGACCTGCATGAATACCGGGAAGAATACGGAGATGGCGTACTGGGAATATTTAACTATGTACCGGCTGAATCGACGTACATGGCATCATACGGAATGCAGAATGTGAACGCCGTACGCTCGGAATATTACAATACCCGTATCCGGGGTTTCGGAGAATTTGTGGCGACATCCGAGGAGTGGCAGAACCGGATGCTGACAGAAACCGATCTGTCCGCATTGGGTCCGGACGATATTATCATTTCTTCGTATTTATTCGAGAGCCTGAAAGCCTCTGAGATACGGGATATCGGGACCGGCGCAGTGCTGAAGATTGAGGATTATGACGATATTGTGGGGACGACCGTCGCACTGGAACCGCAGAACGGCAAAAGTGCAGTGCCGCTTACGATACAGGGCGTATACCGTATGGATATGCCGGAAAAATACGAAGCCCTGAAGGGCGACAATGCTACGGCGTACGGAGACTTGCGCACGGAATGGTCTCTGGAACTGGAATACGGACTATACAGTGTGGTGCTTGTATCGGATACATTTTATGAAGCGCATCAGGCACAGATGAGCATGAACGACACCGGCAATGCCACATATATATATGCCCCCATACAGGCTGTTCTGGGAGAAACGGTGACGACATATGTGAATCAGATCAATATGCTGGCGCCAAGGACGGGCACGGTGTATTATCTGGACGGCAGAACCACCGGGTATCTGGGAGACAAAGAGGTGGTATGGTATTATGCAGCATTGTATGACACCGTACAAGAGATCCTGGCGGAGCATTACAGAAGCATGGAACAACAGATCATGGCCAGTGAATCGGATCCGGTATTGCAGGCGCAGAAGCTGGAGGAAGCGAGGAACTGGTATGGGCAATATATCCGGTACAATGAAATTCTGACCTGGGGGTATTATTATGACGGCGAGACATCGGAATATATAACGGTGAGTCAGGCCGAGATAGATACGGCGATGCAGTTGATTGCGGCTGAAGTATTTTCGGAGATGGATTTTCAGATTCAGCTGTTCGTGGATACGGGAGCGGAAGTCGGGGAATATGAAATTGTAGGCTTGCTGTATGGCACAGCCGATGGATCACAGGACGCGCTGTATCTGTCGGATGGCGATTTCAGGAATATGATGGTGTTTATGGATACATTGGGGTACGGATACTGGACCGAATATATGTCGGAGTATACAGAGCCGTCGGACGCGATGTATGCGTCGCTCAGCGTGCCGCTGTCTTCCGAGAACGTCCTGCGTTCGCTGTTGTACAGCGAAGGACAGATCGGTGCGGACGAAACGAGTATTCGTTGCCGGAGTGTAATATCGGTTCGCCTTGACAACATCCATATGATGATCGATCAGCTGGAGCAGATTTTCCTGTGGGTGGGAATCGTGATGGCGGCCTTTGCGATGCTGTTACTGTTCAACTTCATATCGGTATCCATCAGCAGCAAGCAGAAGGAGATCGGGATTCTGCGTGCGGTGGGTGCGAGAAGTGCAGACGTATTCAAGATATTCTACGCAGAGGCAGCGATGATTGCGAGCATATGCTTTATCCTGTCTGTGATCGCAAGCTATCTGCTTTGCGGTATTCTGAATACCCAGATTGCAGGAACCCTGGGGGCGGCGATCTTTGTGTTCGGCCCGCTGTCTGCCCTGATTATGCTGGGAATTGCGGTGGTAACCTCGGTGATCGCCACATTCATCCCGGTATACGGGATTGCCAGGCGCAAGCCGGTAGAGAGCATCCGCGCACTGTAATGTGTTGTGCACGGCCGGGCTTCCTGGGGACAGAAGGCGTCCGATGCGCTGCAAACCCCATGGGAGAAAACCCGTAAAAAATCGGAAAACGGCAGGACGGTTATTTCCGTCCCGCCGTTTTTTCTGTTGACAGCGGGGGCAGAATATGGTAAAATATCAGAAGATGAAAAGTTGCGGGTGGGATGTCCGCAACCGAAGCGGGAGGTGCACCGTGGCCAGGAACAAAGCAGCGGAATATAACGACCAGAGTATCACGAAATTGAAAGGCGCCGACCGTGTGCGCCTTCGTCCTGCCGTCATATTCGGATCCGACGGACTGGAAGGATGTGAGCACTCGTTTTTTGAAATACTGGCCAATGCGGTGGACGAAGCGCGAAGCGGATTCGGTACGGAGATTACGGTGACGGCATACCGGGACCATTCGATCCGCGTGGAGGACTGCGGTCGGGGCGTGCCGCTGGGCTATAACGAAAGAGAAGGATGTTACAACTGGGAACTGATTTACTGTGAATTGTATGCAGGCGGGAAATATAACAACAACAGCGACAGTGCGGCTTACAATTACTCGCTGGGTCTGAACGGACTTGGCGCCTGCGCGACGCAGTACAGCTCGGAATTCATGCATGTACGGTCCTATAAGGACGGAAAGGTGATGGAAATCGACTTTGCGCACGGGGAGCCGGTAAGCGAATTGCGTGAACGGCCGCTTGCGCGCGGGGAACGGCACAGCGGAACGACCGTCTACTGGCGCCCGGACATACAGGTCTTCAACGACATTGCGATTCCGTATGAGTTTTTCAGCGCGACGATGCGTCGGCAGGCGATTGTCAATGCGGGGATCCGGTTTGTGCTGCGGACCGAGAACGACGGAGACGGGGAGAGCTTTGAGGAGACGGCCTTTCTGTATCCGCGTGGGATCCGGGATTATATTGAGGAGCTGACGGGCTCAGAAGCAATGACGCCGCCGATATACTGGCATATGGAGACCTCCGGGCGAGACCGTGCGGACAAGCCGGAGTACAAGCTGCGTGCAGAGATTGCGTTCTGCACATCCAAGACGGTGAGCATAGCGGAATACTATCACAATTCGAGCTATCTGGAATTGGGAGGGTCGCCGGACAAGGCGGTGCGCGCGGCGTTTACGTATGCCATTGACAAATATCTGCGATCGGCGGGGAAATACACGAAGAATGAAGCAAAGATCAGTTATGCAGACATAGAAGATTGTCTTGTGATCATCATCAGCAGCGCCTCTACCGAAACGTCGTACGAAAACCAGACGAAAAAAGCGATCAACAATGTCTTCATCACGCGTGCGCTGACCGATTATCTGAAGCAGCAGCTGGAGGTATATTTTGCGGAAAACCCCACGGATGCGGAGCTGATCGGCGCGCAGGTTCTTCTGAACAAGCGGAGCCGGGAATCGGCGGAAAATACGCGTCTGAGTTTGAAGAAAAAACTGTCTGCATCGATGGACATCACCAACCGCGTGGAGAAATTTGTCAGCTGCCGATCGAAGGATCCATCCATGCGGGAGTTGTATATTGTGGAGGGGGATTCGGCGCTGACCTCGTGTAAACTGGGGCGGGACGCAGAATTTCAGGCGATCATTCCGGTGCGTGGGAAAACGCTCAACTGCATGAAGAGCACCTATGCGCGAATTTTTGAGAACAAAATCGTCCTGGATCTGCTGCGCGTGATCGGATGCGGAGTAGAACTGCAGGAAAAAGTAAAGACAGATATGCCGCCGTTTGATTACAATGCCATGCGGTGGAGCAAGATTATCATATGCACGGATGCAGACGAAGACGGATTTCAGATCCGGACGTTGCTTCTGACGCTGTTTTATCGCCTGTTACCGACGCTGCTGGAAAAGGAGAAGGTGTTCATAGCGGAATCGCCGTTGTTTGAGATTACGACGAAAGACAAAACCTACTTTGCGTACAACGAAGCGGAAAAAATAAAAATTCTGTCGTCGCTCGGAAATGCCAAATACACCTTGCAGCGTTCGAAAGGGCTGGGTGAGAACGAGCCGGAGATGATGTGGCAGACGACGATGAACCCGGCAACGCGCCGTCTGATTGCGGTAATGCCGTCGGATGCAAAGGAGACCTGCCGTATGTTTGAGGTGCTGCTTGGGGATGCGCTGGCAGAGCGGAAACGGTTTATAGCGGCCAACGGGAGCCGGTATCTCGCGGAGGCGGACATCTGACGCCCGGTGCGCAGCGTTGTGTGCTCCGGGACAGGACAGACAGGAACAACAAAAGCAAAAAACGATAGATGCAAAAAGGCAGAAGAAGGGAAGAATCATGGTAGAAGCATTGAAGAAGTCCACAAAATTCGGGGGGGCGGAAGGCCCGGTGGTAACGATCGTGATGGACGGCGTAGGTCTTGCGTCGGATAATGCAGCCAATGCGGTGAAGGCGGCGCATACGCCTACGCTGGATGCGTGCATGCAGAAGTATCCGATGGTGCGTCTGAAAGCGCATGGAACAGCGGTGGGGCTTCCGAGTGACGATGACATGGGGAACTCGGAAGTGGGTCACAATGCACTGGGCGCGGGCCAGGTGTTTGCGCAGGGGGCGAAGCTGGTCAGCAACTCGATTGAGAGCGGGAAGATGTATGCGTCGGAGACCTGGAAGACGCTGATCGGGCGCACCAAAGAAAGGGGAAGTACCCTTCATTTTCTGGGTCTGTTTTCGGACGGGAACGTGCATGCCCATATTGACCACCTGCGTGCGATGCTGGTGCGTGCAAAAGAGGAAGGCGTGCATCGCGTCCGTTTGCATATTCTGATTGACGGGCGCGATGTGGGGGAAACCTCTGCCCTGGAATATATCGAGCCGTTTGAGAAGTTTCTGGACGGACTGCGCGCGCCGGACTTTGATGTAAAGATTGCATCCGGCGGGGGGCGGATGCAGATCACGATGGACCGCTACGAGGCGGACTGGAAGATGGTGGAGCGCGGATGGCGCACACATGTTCTGGGCGAGGGACGGCAGTTTGCGACGGCAGCAGAAGCGGTGCGCACCTATCGTGCGGAGTTGCATGTGATTGATCAGGATCTGCCGCCGTTTGTCATTGCGGAAAATGGGACGCCGGTGGGGCGGATCGAAGATGGAGACAGTGTAATTCTCTATAATTTCCGCGGTGACCGTGCCATTGAAATATCACGCGCATTTGACGGAGACGCCACCTTTGACAAATTTGACCGTGTGCGCGTACCGGATGTGTATTATGCGGGAATGCTGGAATATGACGGAGACCTGCATATTCCGAAACATTACCTGGTGAACCCGCCGGAGATTACGAATACGCAGAGCGAATACCTGACGGCGACAGGGATCCGTGAATTGGCGATATCCGAGACGCAGAAATACGGACATGTGACCTATTTCTGGAACGGGAACCGGAGCGGGAAGTTCTCGGAGGAATTGGAAACCTATATCGAGATTCCGTCGGATGTGGTACCGTTTGAGCAGCGCCCGTGGATGAAGTGCGCGGAGATTACGGATCGCCTGATCGCGTGCATAGAGAGCGGGGAATACCGGTATCTGCGTGTCAACTTCCCGAATGGGGACATGGTGGGACACACGGGGAATTTTCTGGCGACGGAATGTTCCATGGAAGCGCTGGATCTGCAGCTTGCGCGGATTCTTTCGGCAGTGGACCGTGTGCATGGCGTGGCGCTGATTACGGCGGATCACGGCAATGCAGACGAGATGTACGAGCTGGATAAGAAGACGGGGCAGCCGAAGAAGAATGCGGACGGAAGCTATAAGGCAAAGACGAGTCACACACTGAATCCGGTGCCGTTTATTGTATACGATAACTATACGTCTGACCGGTATCATGTGAAGACCGACCGTACGGATTTCGGACTGGCCAATGTGGCGGCGACGACGGTGCGGCTTCTGGGGTATGAACCGCCGGAGATGTGGGAAGAGTCGATCATCGACTGAGTTTGGCAAAACCGTACAGGGCATGGCGGGAAAAAAAGAGAAAATTTCCGGTTTTGCCCGTTGTTTTCCTGGGCGTGGTATGCTATAATGAAGTTAGAAGACTTTTCGTAACTGACGGAATGTGGAGTACCACAGGGGAGCGGAGAGTTTGCCGAGGCATCGGTGCCGACCGTCTGGGCACGCCAACTTCGTTATGCGGGGTTGGTGTGCCCTTTTTTGATTGTGAGGAGGACAGGCATGAAGAAGGTAGCAGTGATTATGGGGAGCGACAGCGACCTGCCGGTTGTGGAGCGCGCAGTAGAGACGCTGAAGGAGTACGGGGTACCGTACGAAGTGCATGTATATTCGGCGCACCGCACGCCGGCGGAAGCGGGCGCGTATGCGCGTAAGGCACGCGGCGAGGGGATCGGTGTGATCCTGGCGGCGGCCGGAATGGCGGCACATCTGGCGGGGGCGCTGGCGGCACAGACGACCCTGCCGGTAATCGGTATACCGATCAAGGCGAAGCAGCTGGACGGAATGGATGCGCTGCTGTCGACGGTGCAGATGCCGTCGGGCATACCGGTAGCGACGGTGGGCATTGACGGCGCGGTGAATGCGGCGTTGCTGGCGGTGGAGATCCTGGCGGTGACCGACGGGGACCTTGCGGAGCGTCTGGAGCAGGCGCGTGCAGCAGGGCGGGAGAAGGTGCTGGCAAAGGACGCTGCGGTGCAGGAGAAACTGGGCATCTGACGTGGAAGACGCACGCGGTACGGGCGGTGTGCCCGGGTAAAAGATGAAAATCAGGAACAGAAAAGCACAGAACAGAGGAGGAGAAGACCATGGAAAAAAAGGAGCAGCTGTACGAGGGGAAAGCGAAGAAGGTATATGCAACAGAGGATCCCAGTCTCGTGATTGTTTCCTACAAAGACGACGCGACGGCGTTGGACGGCCTGAAAAAAGGCAGTATTGCGGGTAAGGGCAGCATCAACAACCGCATGTCGAACTATCTGATGGAACTGCTGGAAAAGGAAGGCGTACCGACCCACTTTGTCGAGGAGCTTTCGGACCGTGAAACGCTGGTGCGTCGGGTGACGATCGTGCCGCTGGAGGTGATTATCCGGAATATATCCGCCGGATCGTTCGCCAAACGGTACGGCGTGGAAGAGGGAATTGTGTTTGCGGAGCCGACGATAGAGTTTTCGTACAAGAACGACAGCCTTCACGATCCGCTGATCAATGAGTATCATGCGCTCGCACTAGGCCTTGCGACGCGTCAGGAGATTGACCGGATTAAAGAACTGGCATTCCGTGTGAACGATATTCTGCGTGCGTATTTCAAAGGCCTGGGTGTCAAACTGGTGGACTTCAAGCTGGAATTCGGGCGCACCGGAACCGGGGAGATTGTTCTTGCCGATGAGATTTCGCCGGACACCTGCCGGTTCTGGGATGCAAGGACCAACGAGAAGCTGGACAAGGATCGTTTCCGCCGCGATATGGGCGGGGTAGAGGATGCCTACCGTGAAATGATGCGCCGTGTATTCGGGGACCGTGCATAAGCGGTCGAACCGGTGACCGAGAAGGGAAAAGAGAATGGGAAAATTACACGAGGAATGCGGTGTATTCGGCATTCTGAGTCCGACGGAGCGTGATGTTGCGGCGGACGTATATTACGGACTGTTCGCACTGCAACACCGGGGGCAGGAAAGTTGCGGAATTGTTGTCAACAGCGACGGGATTTTTACATCGCACAAAGACGAAGGGCTTCTGAGTGAAGTATTTCATGCAGAAGAACTGGCGCGACTTGGCGAGGGCCATATGGCGGTAGGCCATGTTCGCTACGGAACGACAGGGCGAGGCGGAGCGATCAACGCGCAGCCGATTGTAGTGAATCACCAGAAAGGCCATATGGCGCTGGCGCACAACGGAAATCTGGTAAACGCGTCGGAATTGCGTGAAGAACTGGAACTGCGCGGATCGATCTTCCACACGACAAACGATACCGAAGTGATTGCGCATGTGATAGTCCGCGAGCGACTGACGGCACCATCGATTGAGGAAGCGGTGTGCCGCGCGATGAATCACATTCACGGCGCCTACTCACTGGTTCTCATGTCACCGTCGAAGCTGATTGCGGTACGCGATCCGCACGGATTCCGGCCGTTATGCTACGGGCGTATGCCAGACGGCGGGTATGCGATTGCGTCGGAGACCTGTGCGCTGGACGCGGTGGAAGCGACCTCGATCCGGGATGTGGAACCAGGCGAGATTCTTGTTTTCAGTGAACAGGGAATCCGTTCGATCCGGGAGCATTGCGGCACGCAGCCGGTGACGCGGTGTATATTTGAATATATATATTTTGCCCGCCCGGATTCGGTGATAGACGGAGTGAGTGTGCATCTGGCGCGGCAGAAGGCCGGGGAGTGTCTTGCGCGGGATTATCCGGCGGAGGCCGACGTGGTGATCGGCGTGCCGGATTCCGGTATAGATGCGGCGATCGGATATGCGCGTGCGTCGGGGATCCCCTATGCGATCGGGTTTATCAAGAACAAGTATGTGGGACGCACCTTTATCGCGCCCGGCCAGAGTGCGCGGGAGCACGGCGTGCGGGTGAAGCTGAGTCCGCTGGCGGCGGTGGTACGCGGTAAGCGTGTGGTGCTGATCGACGATTCGATCGTACGCGGAACGACAAGTGCCCGGATTGTGCATACCTTGCGGGAGGCGGGTGCAACCGAGATACATATGCGGATATCGGCGCCGCCGTTTCTGAATCCGTGTTACTACGGAACGGATATTGATTCGCGCGAGGGACTGATTGCATGTCACCATACGGTGCCGGAGATCGCAAAGATCATCGGGGCGGACAGTCTCGGATACCTGCGGCTCGATTCGCTCGGGGAACTGATCGGCAGCGAGGTGGGGCGCGGCTATTGTCATGCGTGCTTCAGCGCGGAATATCCGACCGAGATCCCGACCGAAGGCGCGAAGAACAAGTTTGAATACAAGATCAAGGAGAGGAAAAACCGGGGATGAAGAATTCAAAATCCGAAAGCTACGCGGCAGCAGGGGTAGATATCACGGCGGGCTACCGGGCCGTAGAGCTGATGAAGGCGCATATTGCGCGGACGATGACCTCCGGCGTATGTTCGGATATCGGAGGCTTCGGCGGCCTGTTCGCGCTGGATCTTACGGGAATGACGCATCCGGTACTGGTGAGCGGTACGGATGGCGTGGGAACCAAACTGAAAATCGCCTTTCTGATGGACAAGCATGATACGGTGGGCATCGACTGTGTGGCGATGTGCGTCAACGACATCATCTGCTGCGGAGCGCGCCCGCTGTTTTTCCTCGACTATATTGCCTGCGGAAAGAACCGTCCGGAGAAAATCGCGTCCATTGTGGCGGGGGTGGCGGAGGGTTGCGTCCAGGCAGGCTGCGCGCTGATCGGCGGGGAGACGGCAGAGATGCCGGGCTTTTATCCGGAAGAAGAATATGACCTGGCCGGTTTTTCGACCGGCGTGGTGGATCGGGCAAAGATACTGGACAACACATCCATCCGGGCCGGGGACGCAATGATCGCCCTTCCCTCGAGCGGCGTGCATTCGAACGGTTTTTCGCTGGTCCGCCGGGTCTTTGACGTGGAGCATACCGACCTCGGGCGCCCCGAGCCGGAGCTTGGCGGGCGGTCTCTTGGAGAGACGCTGCTGACGCCGACGAAGATCTATGTGAAGGCGATGCAGAGTCTGTACAGCGCAGTGCATGTAAAAGGCGTATCGCATATTACGGGCGGCGGCTTTTTTGAGAACATTCCGCGCAGTCTGCCGGCCGGACTGAGCGCGCATATCCGGCGGCGGGATGTACGGACGCTGCCGATCTTCTCGCTGCTGCAAACCGCGGGAAACATTCCGGAGCGGGATATGTACAACACCTTCAATATGGGTGTGGGGATGAGTGTGGTCGTGGCGCCGGAGGATGCGGATCGTGCAGTGTCGGTGCTGCGTGCAGCGGGAGAGGAGGCCTATCTTCTGGGCGAGGTGGTCGCATCGGACGAGGGCGTGATTCTGGACTGAGGCATGGCGGCGATGAAGAGAGAAAAAGAAAAGGCGAGGATTGCGGTATTCGTGTCGGGGGGCGGAACGAATCTGCAGGCATTGCTGGACGCGCAGATGCGTGGGGAGCTGCGGAGCGGCGAGATCTGTCTGGTCCTGTCGTCGAATGCGGAGGCCTATGCGCTGGAACGTGCCAAGCGGGCGGGAATTCCGACCTGCGTGATATCGCGTCGGGATGCGGCATCGCAGGCGTCGTTTGAGGCAGCGATTTCGGAGAAGCTGGAAGAATACCGGATCGACCTGATTGTATTGGCCGGCTTCATGAGCATTCTGAGCGGAGAATTTACGAGACGGTGGCCGCGCCGTATCATCAATGTCCATCCCTCTCTGATTCCTTCCTTTTGCGGGAAGGGATATTACGGGCTGCGTGTGCATGAGGCAGCGCTTGCCTATGGCGTGAAGGTCACGGGCGCCACAGTGCATTTTGTCAATGAGATACCGGACGGCGGCGAGATTCTGTTGCAGAAGGCGGTGTCGGTACGGGAGGGGGATACCCCGCCGGTGCTGCAGCGCCGCGTTATGGAAGAGGCGGAATGGATTCTCCTGCCGCGCGCGGCGGAAAAGGTATCCTGCGAAATTGTCAGCAAAAAGGAGAGACAGGCATGAATATATACGATACACCGGAGATCGGAAGCCGACTGCACGGGAATCCGTATGTAGGCCGGGGCATTGTGATCGGGTGCACGGCCGATGGTCGCCGCGCCGCTGTGGCATACTTCATCATGGGGCGGAGCCGGAACAGCCGCAACCGTATTTTCCGGGAAAAGGACGGCGTGCTGTATACCGAGCCGCAGAACCCGCAGCTGGTAGAGGATCCGTCGCTGATCATATATGCGGCGATGCGTCGTACGGGAAACCATCTGATTGTCACCAACGGAGACCAGACGGATACGATTTTTGCAGCGATACAGGCGGGCGGAAGCTTTGCGTCGGCGCTGGAAACCCGCAGCTTTGAGCCGGACGCCCCGCATTTCACGCCGCGGATCAGCGGGATACTGACCTTCTGTGACGGCGGTTTTTCCTATAAGATGAGTATTTTGAAGAGCGCCGATGCGGCCGGGAGCGCCTGCAACCGATTCACCTACGCGTATGCGGCCCTGCCGGGCGTCGGGCATTTTCTGCATACCTACGTTACGGACGGGAACCCGCTCCCGACATTCCAGGGGGAGCCGGAGCGGATATCGGTGCCGGACGATATAGAGGAGCTGACCGCATCGATCTGGGAGAATCTGGATGCGGAGAACCGGATATCGCTGTATGTGCGTATGATCGATATCGCGACGGGAAAAGAGGAAACGCGTCTGATCAATCAATATGCAGGAGAGTGAGCCATGCAGGAAAAGGAAAAATACATATCGCCGCTGTCGACACGCTATGCGAGCGCGGAGATGCAGTATCTGTTTTCGGAGGAATATAAGTTCCGTACATGGCGCCGTCTGTGGATATCGCTGGCGCGGGCGGAGCATGCATTGGGGCTCGGGGTGACCGAGGAGCAGATTGCAGAGCTGGAAGCACATGCGGAGGATATCAATTATGAAGTGGCGGAAGCGCGGGAGCGCGAAGTCCGTCATGACGTGATGGCGCATGTGTACGCATACGGGAAGCAGTGTCCGACCGCGGCGCCGATCATACATCTGGGCGCCACCTCCTGCTATGTGGGAGACAACACCGATGTCATTATCCTGCGGGAAGCCTCGCGCCTGATTCTGCGGAAGGCGGCGCAGGTGTTGCGGAATCTCAGCCGCTTCGCGGAGCGCTACCGCAGTACGCCCTGTCTGGCATATACGCATCTGCAACCGGCACAGTTGACGACGGTAGGGAAACGGGCCACGCTCTGGATGTACGAGCTGGTGCAGGACATCGAAAACCTTACCTATCAGCTGGAGAAACTGCGTCTTCTCGGATCGAAGGGAACAACGGGCACACAGGCCAGCTTTATGGAGCTGTTCGGCGGTGACGAGGAAAAGGTCCGCGCGCTGGAAGCGTATATAGCAAAGGACATGGACTTCCCGGGCTGTGTACCGGTATCGGGCCAAACCTACTCGCGGAAGGTGGATGCGTATTTTCTGTCGGTCCTGTCCGGCTTTGCGCAGAGCGCCTATAAATTCGGGAACGACCTGCGCATTCTGCAGTCCTTTGAGGAGGTAGAGGAACCGTTTGAGAGCAAGCAGATCGGCTCCTCGGCCATGCCGTATAAGCGGAATCCCATGCGATCGGAGCGGATCTGTGCATTGGCGCGGTATGTGATCGTGGATGCACTCAATCCTGGCCTGACGGCGGGTACACAGTGGTTTGAGCGTACGCTGGATGACAGCGCGAACAAGCGTATCAGTGTAGCGGAAGCATTTTTGGCGGTGGATGCGATTCTGAACCTTTCTATCAATATCACGGGCGGACTTGTGGTGTATGAAAAAGTGATCCGTCGCCGCGTGATGGAAAAGCTGCCGTTTATGGCGACCGAGAATGTGATGATGGACTGTGTGAAGCGCGGTGGGAACCGCCAGGAGCTGCACGAGCGCCTGCGCGTCCATTCGCACGCGGCGGCGGCACGTGTAAAGCTGGAGGGGGGACAGAACGACCTGATCGACCGCATCGCATCGGACCCCGTCTTCGGCATCAGCCGGGAGGAGATTCTTGCGCACATGGATCCGGCCGGATATACGGGACGTGCACCGTCGCAGGTGACGGAATTTTTGCAGCAGATCGTGGAGCCGTTACTCGCAGGCTATCCGGATGAGACGGTAGAGGCGGAGCTTCACGTCTGAGGCGAGAGAAAAGGAGAGGGACGATGAAAGAATTTGCATTGAAATACGGATGCAATCCGAACCAGAAGCCGGCGCGTATTTACATGGAGGACGGAGGTGAGCTTCCGATCCGCATCCTGTGCGGCCGGCCGGGATACATCAATTTTCTGGACGCGTTCAACGCCTATCAGCTGGTGAGGGAATTAAAGGAAGCCCTTGGTCTGCCTGCGGCGGCGTCTTTCAAGCATGTGAGTCCGACCTCGGCGGCGCTGGGTCTTCCTCTGCCGGAGCGGCTGGCGCGTGCGTGCTTTGTGGACGATATCCCGGATCTTGCGTCCTCTCCGCTTGCCTGCGCGTATGCGCGTGCGCGGGGGACCGACCGGATGTGCTCGTTCGGGGATTTTGCAGCCCTCTCGGACGTATGCGATAAAACGACTGCACTGCTGCTCAAGCGCGAGGTTTCGGACGGCGTCATTGCGCCGGGATATACGCCGGAGGCACTGGAAATCCTGAAAACCAAACGGAAAGGTGCCTATAATATTGTAGAGATCGATCCCTCCTACCGGCCGGCCCCGATCGAAAGGAAGCAGGTATATGGCGTTACGTTCGAGCAGGGGAGGAATGAGTACCGGATCGACCGCGAACAGCTGAAGAACCTGGTGACGCAGAACAAGGACCTTCCGGAGAGTGCAGTGCGCGACCTGATCGTGGCGCTGATCACACTGAAATACACGCAGTCGAACTCGGTCTGCTATGCGGTGGACGGACAGGCCATCGGCGTAGGAGCCGGACAGCAGTCGCGGATACATTGTACACGTCTTGCGGGCGGAAAGGCGGACACCTGGCAGCTGCGGCAGTGCGATAAGGTACTGAACCTTCCGTTTTTACCGACGCTGGGGCGTCCGGACCGGGACAATGTCATAGACGGCTACATCAATCAGAACGAAGAGGATGTATGCGCGGAGGGGAATTGGGAGAAATATTTCACACACCGTCCCGCACCGCTGACAGCGGAGGAAAAGCAGGCCTTTCTTGCCGGGGTACAGGGCGTGTCGCTGGCATCGGATGCGTTTTTCCCGTTTGACGATAACATTGAGCGTGCCCATCGCAGCGGGGTTTCCTACATTGCGGAGCCCGGCGGATCGATCCGCGACGATATCGTGATCCGCTGCTGTGATAAATACGGTATGGTAATGGCATTTACGGGCATGCGCCTGTTCCACCATTGAATGTGTCGGAAAGAGCAGAAAACCACGCGAAAAACGTGAGAGAAGGAGAAAGAAAATGAAGGAATACGAGGAACTGGCAAAGTACGATGCGGAGGTAGCGGCGGCATGCGAAGAGGAGCTGTCGCGGCAGCAGAACACGATTGAACTGATTGCGTCGGAGAACATTGTATCGCGAGCCGTGTTGCTGGCGGCAGGCAGTGTGCTGACGAACAAATATGCGGAGGGCTATCCGGGTCACCGTTATTACGGCGGATGCTATGCCGTGGATCGTGTGGAGAACCTGGCGATTGCGCGCGCAAAAGAGCTGTTCGGGGCGGAGCATGTGAATGTACAGCCGCACAGCGGCGCGAGCGCAAATCTGGCGGTGTTTTTTGCACTGCTCCAGCCGGGTGACACGGTGATGGGGATGAATCTGGCACACGGAGGGCATCTGTCGCATGGCTCACCGGTCAACATTTCGGGCAAATATTTCAATATTGTGCCCTACGGTGTAGACGAAGAAACGCAGCGGATTGACTATGCGTATATGGAGGAGCTTGCCTGCAAATGTCATCCCCGCATGATTGTGGTAGGTGCGAGCGCCTATTCCCGCGTGATCGATTTTGCGCGCTGCCGGCAGATTGCCGATAAGGTAGGGGCGTACCTGATGGTGGATATGGCACACATTGCCGGTCTTGTGGCGGCGGGTGTGCATCCGAGCCCTGTCCCCTATGCGGATGTAGTGACGACGACGACACATAAGACCCTGCGCGGTCCGCGCGGAGGCATGATCCTGTGCCGTGAGGCGCTTGGGAAGCAGATCGACAAGGCGGTATTCCCGGGCACGCAGGGTGGGCCGCTGATGCATATCATCGCGGCGAAAGCAGTAGCGCTCGGGGAAGCGCTGACGCCGGCGTTCCGGTCCTATCAGCAGCAGATCGTGAAGAATGCGGCAACGCTGGCGTCTGAACTGATGAAGCTGGGCTTCCGCATTGTCTCGGGTGGCACGGATAACCACCTGATGCTGGTGGATCTGCGTTCGGTAGGGCTGACGGGCAAGGAGCTGGAACGGCGCCTGGATGAGGTGCATATCACGGCGAATAAAAATACGATTCCGAACGATCCGGAGAGCCCATTTGTAACGAGTGGCATCCGTCTTGGTACGCCGGCGGTGACGGCACGCGGCTTCCGTGAGGAAGAAATGCGGCAGATTGCCGGTTGGATTTATCGGACGGCAACGGATTATGAAGCAACGCATGCGCAGACGGAAGAGGAAGTAAAGGCACTCTGCCGCCGCTTCCCGATCTACGAATAATCCGTGCCAGGGTGGATGGCGTCCGGGGGATATCCTTGCGGATATATGCCGGACGGGCGGCAAAGGGAGCCGAAGAAACCGATCAGGAACAAAAGGAGCAGAAGATGAAAATCATGGTGGTCGGCGGAGGGGGACGGGAACATGCCCTGATCCGCAAGCTGAAGGAAAGCGCAGATGTCACGGAGATCTATGCCCTGCCGGGAAACGGAGGGATCGCGGCGGACGCGACCTGTGTACCGATCGGAGCGAAGGACATTCCGGGCATGGTGGAATTTGCGCGCAGTGCCGGAATAGAATTTGCGGTAGTGGCGCCGGACGATCCGTTGGTGCTGGGCGCGGTGGACGCGCTGACGGCAGCAGGGATCCCCTGTTTCGGCCCTACGGCGGCGGCGGCTGCCATTGAAGGCAGCAAGGTATTCGCAAAGGAACTGATGCAGAAGTATGACATCCCTACGGCGGCGTTTGCGGTATTTGAGGACATGAAGGCGGCGCTTTCCTATGTGGAGACGGCCCCGCTTCCGACGGTCATCAAGGCCGACGGTCTGGCGCTTGGAAAGGGCGTGATGATTGCGTCCACGAGGCAGGAGGCCTGTGCGGCAATCCGATCCATGATGGAGGAGCGGATTTTCGGTGACAGTGGGCGCCGCGTGGTAATAGAAGAGTACCTGACCGGGCCGGAGGTATCGGTTCTGGCGTTTACAGACGGAGAAACGGTGCTCCCGATGGTATCCTCCATGGATCACAAGCGTGCGGAAGACGGCGATCATGGACCGAACACGGGGGGAATGGGCACGGTAGCACCCAACCCGTATTATACCGAGGAGATTGCGGCGACCTGTATGGAGCGGATCTTTCTTCCGACCGTGCGTGCGATGCGTGCGGAAGGCCGG
>CALWTT010000115.1 GCA_944384545.1 uncultured Clostridia bacterium
GCACCTCATCTCAAACGGTACGGTCGAGGTAAGCGCGGAGGATGGGGCGTGGAAGACACGCGCGCAGGAAGGAGGAATTTTCGGCTTCCTCCATGGCTTCGGATCGGGAAGCGGGCAGAAGAGCCAGACGGTTGTCGAGGGCGGAGGAGTGGAGCGAGCGGCCTTTGCGCACACCGTCCAATCCTGCCTCCATGAGGAGAGCGTAGGCAAGATAGGGATTGGCTTCGCAATCGGGAGAAAAAACACTGATACAGGAATTGTCGCGGGAAACCGAGAGAATGGAAGCTCCGTCTGGCGCGGCGGAGATATGCCGGCGATGGTGTCCATCGTTGAGGCGGCGGAAGGAATCCGGGATGGGATTGAAGAACACAGTACATTCGCGCATATGTCCGAGGATACCAGCGGCGAAAGCATCGATGGGAATGGGGGCGTTTTGGACGGAGGAGAGAAGCAGATGAATATGCAGACCGCTGCCCGGCTTTCCGTCCAGAGGTTTTGGAGAGAAATCGGCGGACAGACCATTTTGTGCGGCGACGGCGGAAACGGCATAGCGGAAGGTGAGGGCGTTGTCGGCGGCACGGAGCGGATCGCTGCACTGAAAATCGATCTCATTCTGTCCGGGCCCCGCCTCATGGTGGGAGGAGAGTGGCATCATCCCCATCTCTTCCATGGTAAGACAAACATCGCGTCTGAGATTTTCCCCGCGGTCGAGCGGAGCGACGTCCATGTATCCGGCAGAGTCCTGCGGCTTTGGCGAGGGGTTTCCGTCGGTATCGTTGAGAAACAGATAGAATTCGAAATCGGCGCCGATATTGCAAAGGATACCGAGCTCTTTGGCGTGTTGTACGGCTTGTTTGAGGAGAAAGCGGCAGTCGGCTTCATAGGGAGCGGCGTCCTGCTCGCGGCAGACCTGGCAGAGCATACGTATAACGCGGCCGTGGGAGGGGCGCCAGGGGAGTGGAGTGAGGGTATCCGGCTCCGGGATCAGGAGCAGACGCGCATTACCGCTGTCCTCAAAGCCCGGGATCTCGGCAGCGCGAACCATATAGCCGGCCTCCATCACATGGGGGAGCTCAGAGGCCATGACGGCGACATTTTTCGGTCGGCCGAAGGCGTCCGAAAAAGCAAGACGGACGAATTTTACATCCTCTTCCTGTATATATTGGAGAACTTCCTCTTTTGTGTAATGCATCTCCGCAACCTCCTGTATGGAAATCATGAATAAAGATGGAATCCCGGCGGATCGGTGTCCCAGAATACGTTTATTATACAGCAAGAACGCGGAATTTGTCAATTGCGGAAGAGAGGGAAGGGCGGAAGAAAACGGAAATTTTTTTCAAAACCCCCTTGACAAACCGAAAGGGATGGTATATAATAGGCGCATGAAAGACAAAGGCGTCACGTAAAACGTGGCGCTTTCTGTTTTTTTCGGGAAGAATCCGTGGAACCCGGAAAAAAAGAAAAAAGGCGGCAATGGCGGCGCCTGAGGGGAACCTCATGCCCGAACTGCCGCCTTTTTCTTTAGGAGAAAGGCCGCGGCAATACGAAGGAGGAAAAGAGAATGACTACGGTGCGTGAAGAATTCGGGAGTCTTGTGTTTGACGAAGCCACGATGCGGGAGAAGTTGCCGAAGGAGACCTTCCGACAGATGCAGAAGACGCTGCATGAAGGGAAGCGCTTGCAGCCGGAGACGGCGAGTGTGGTTGCAAATGCGATGAAGGACTGGGCGATTGAGAAGGGCGCTACGCATTTTACACACTGGTTTCAGCCGATGACCGGCGTCACGGCAGAAAAGCACGACGGATTTCTCACACCGTCGGGCGACGGAAAAATCATCATGGAATTTTCCGGGAAAGAGCTTGTACGCGGAGAACCGGATGCCTCCTCGTTCCCGTCGGGTGGTCTGCGCGCCACCTTTGAGGCGCGCGGATATACGGCATGGGATCCGACCTCTTATGCATTCATCAAGGATAAAACGCTGTGCATCCCAACGGCCTTCTGTTCCTACGGAGGGGAAGCGCTGGACAAAAAAACACCGCTTCTTCGCTCCATGGAAGCGATCAACCGGGAAGCGCTGCGGGTGTTGCGCCTGTTCGGGAACACGGGTGTGACGTCGGTGAAGACGACGGTCGGTCCGGAGCAGGAATATTTTCTGATCGACAAGGAGCTGTACGACCGGCGTCCCGATCTGATATACACGGGACGGACGCTGTTCGGAGCGAAAGCACCGAAGGGGCAGGAGCTGGAAGATCACTATTTCGGAACCATCAAGCCGCGCGTGAAGGCCTATATGGAGGATTTGAACGCGGAGCTGTGGCGACTGGGCGTGCTGGCCAAGACCGAGCACAACGAAGTAGCCCCGGCGCAGCACGAGCTGGCACCGGTTTTTACGACGACCAATATTGCGACCGACCATAACCAGTTGACGATGGAAGTGATGCAGAAGGTAGCGCGCCGGCACGGCATGGTATGTCTTCTGCACGAGAAACCGTTTGCCGGAGTAAACGGATCGGGAAAGCATAACAACTGGTCGATCTCCACGAACACGGGCGTCAACCTGCTTGAGCCGGGAGAAACACCGTTTGAAAATGCGCAGTTTCTTCTGTTTCTGACGGCAGTGATCCGTGCGGTGGACGAATATCAGGATCTTCTGCGCATCTCGGTGGCATCGGCGGGGAACGATCACCGTCTGGGAGCCAACGAAGCGCCGCCCGCCGTGGTATCGATGTTTCTGGGCGAGGAGCTGGCGGCGGTGCTGGACGCCATAGAGAAGGAAGGCTCCTACAATGCAAAAGACCGCGAAATGATGAAGATCGGCGTGCATGTGCTGCCGAAATTTCCGAAGGATTCGACCGACCGGAACCGCACCTCACCGTTTGCGTTCACCGGCAACAAATTCGAGTTCCGGATGCTGGGCTCATCGGCATCTGTAGCAGATGCGAATACAGTGCTGAACACGGCGGTGGCGAGCGTGTTGCGGGATTTTGCGGATCGACTGGAAGGCGCTGAAGATTTTGCGGCAGAGCTGCACAACCTGATCCGTGATACGGTGATCGCACACAAACGGATCCTGTTCAACGGGAACGGCTATGACGACGCATGGTTGCGCGAGGCAGAGAAGAGAGGGCTCTCCAACTACAAGACGACGCCGGAAGCGCTGGCACATTTTCTGGACGAAAAGAATGTGCGTCTGTTTACCAGTATGGGTGTGTTTTCGGAGGCAGAGCTTCGCTCCCGGAGCGAGATATATGAGGAGAACTACGCAAAAATTCTGAACATAGAAGCACTGACAATGATCGACATGACAAAGCGTTCGATTCTGCCTGCGGTATCGAAGTTTGCCGGCAGTCTGGCGGAATCGGCCTCGTCGGTCCGGCGCGTGGTGACGGAAGCGCCGCTGACCTATGAAGAGGAAACGGTGGCATCGCTTTCCCGTCTTGCGCCGTCGGCGGCAGAGAAGCTGCACGTGCTGGAAAATGCGAACATGGCGGCGCGTGCGCTGGAAGACAGTGCCGCGCGTGCGATGGCATATAAGGATACGGTGCTTCCCGCGATGACCGAACTGCGCGTGGTGGTAGACGGACTGGAAACGCTGGTATCGCACGACGCCTGGCCGTATCCGAGCTATGGAGATCTGCTGTACAGCGTACGTTGAGAACGGGACGCGCTGTGTACCGGAATCGGCGTCCGCTGCACGGTATGTGAGTGGGACGTCATATACGCATACACCCGAAAAAACAAAAAGGAAAAAAGATCATGATCACAGAAGTATTGCAAGACGCAATCACCTCAGAGGTATTTGGCATCTGGTTTTTGATCGGTGCAGCGTTGGTCTTCTTCATGCAGGCCGGCTTTGCCATGGTGGAGACCGGCTTTACGCGTGCGAAGAACGCGGGGAACATCATCATGAAGAACCTGATGGACTTCTGTATCGGAACGGTGGTATTTGCGCTGCTGGGATTCAGTCTGATGATGGCGGAGGAGTATGTATTTGGCATCATCGGCGTGCCGAATCTGAAAATGTTTACGGATTTTGGCAGCTTTGTGTCAGAGAATTCCGCAAGCTTTGTATTTAACCTGGTGTTCTGCGCAACCGCGGCGACGATTGTATCGGGCGCGATGGCAGAGCGTACGAAGTTTGTCTCCTATTGTGTCTACTCGGCAGTGATTTCGCTTGTGATCTATCCGATTGAGGCAGGCTGGGTCTGGAACTCGCAGGGCTGGCTTGCGCAGCTGGGATTTCACGATTTTGCGGGATCGGCCGCCATTCATACGGTTGGCGGCTTATGCGCGCTGATCGGCGCGGCCATGGAAGGTCCGCGGCTTGGAAAATATCTGCGTGACAGGAGCGGCAAAGTGACCAAGGTCAACGCCATACCCGGCCATGCGATCACGATGGGTGCATTGGGATGCTTTATCCTGTGGTTTGGCTGGTACGGATTCAACGGAGCAGCGGCATGGGACGGAGATTCCCTGGCATCGATTTTCCTGACCACAACGATTGCCCCCTCGGTAGCGACCGTAGTGACGATGCTGTACACCTGGATCAAGAACGGGAAACCGGATGTTTCCATGTGTCTGAACGCATCGCTGGCCGGATTGGTGGGTATAACGGCGGGTTGCGATACATTGGATGCGATCGGAGCAACGGTTGTCGGAGTGGTATCCGGCATATTGGTGGTAGTCGTGGTGGAAGGACTGGATATCCGGCTGCATGTGGATGATCCGGTAGGAGCCGTGGGCGTCCATCTGGCGAACGGGATCTGGGGAACGCTGGCCGTGGGGCTTTTGGCCAATCCCGATGCGCCTGGCGGACTGCAAGGACTTTTCTATGGCGGCGGATTCCGCCTGCTGGGTGTTCAGGCGCTGGGCATTGTGTCGATCATCGCCTGGACGGCGGTCACAATCAGCATCGCATTCCTGCTGATCCGGAAAACGGTGGGTCTGCGTGTATCGGAGGAAGAAGAGATCGGCGGGCTTGACCTGACAGAGCACGGCCTTGTGAGCGCATATGCGGACTTCATGCCGGCGATGGGCGCCGGAGCAGGCGTCACGGCAGCAGATATGCCGTCTGGGGATACGCCCGTGGACGAAGCGGTCCCGGTAGTGTTGAAGTCAGCGCCTCCCGCAACAAAAGAGAAGACCACGGTGCTCGCATCGGATGTCAAGATCACAAAGGTGGAGATCCTTGTAAAGCAGGAGCGCTTTGAGCGTCTGAAAGAAGCACTGACGGAGATCGGCATCACCGGTATGACAGTAACCCATGTTCTGGGCTGCGGCATTCAGAAAGGGAAACCGGAATACTACCGTGGTGTCGCACAGGAGGTAACGCTTCTTCCGCGTGTGCAGGTAGAAGTGGTGGTATGCAAGGTGCCGGTGTCACAGGTGATCGAGACTGCCAAGCGCGTTCTTTACACGGGGCACATCGGCGACGGAAAGATCTTTGTATACGATGTGGAGAATGTGATCAAAGTACGTACGGGCGAAGAAGGTTGCGCGGCGTTGCAGGATATCGAGCAGTACTGAGAAATACATAAGCGGTGCGCAGAACGCTCCGGAAGAGAAAAGCAACCGTATCAGAAATCAAAAGAAGAACAAGCAAAGGCGAAGATGAAGAAAAGTACCTCTGCAGAGCGCGTCACAGAGAGCGCGGGAGGCTGAGAGCCGCGTACGCGCGGCAGAGGGAAGAACACTTCGGAGCTGCGACCGGAAAGCGAAGAGAGACTCTTCCCGAGTATGGAAGCCGTCCGTCCCGCGTAAGAGGAAAGGCCGTACATGTACGGCCGAGAGAACAAAGATAGGTGGTACCGCGAGCGCGCAGCCTCGCCCTGTCGGGGAAGGCTGTGCGCATCTGTTTTTTTGAAAGAGAGGGTACGGGTATGTGTGCGATTATGGGATATACGGGGAAGAAGATATCGATGGAGCGGTATCTGGAAGGATTTGCGCGGACCGGGTCGCGCGGTCCGGACGACAGCCGTGTGTTGCAGATTCCGGGGGGGATTATATCCTTTCACCGGCTTGCGATTATGGGGCTGAGTCCGGAGGGAATGCAGCCGTTTGCGCGGGAGGGAAGGTATCTTGTGTGTAACGGAGAGATATACGGTTTCCGGAAAATGCGGGCGGAGCTGGAGAAGAAAGGCTACCGTTTTTGCAGCGGATCCGACTGCGAGATCCTTCTGCCGCTGTATGAGGAATACGGATGCGGAATGTTCGGGATGCTGGATGCGGAGTTTGCCTTGATCCTGTACGATGGAAAGCGCAAGAAGTGGATCGCGGGGCGAGATCCGATCGGCATCCGTCCGCTGTATTACGGTCAGGATGAAGAAGGCGCGTATCTTTTTGCGTCGGAACCGAAGAACCTGGTAGGGCTGACCGATCGGATCCTTCCGTTCCCTCCGGGACATTATTTTGACGGGGAGCGTTTTGTATGCTACCGGGATATGACGGCGGTGAAGGAGTATAACAAGGGGGATCTTGAAACGATATGCCGCGGGATCCGGGAGAAGCTGACGGCAGGGATCCGGAAAAGATTGGATGCGGACGCCCCGCTCGGATTTCTTCTGTCCGGCGGACTGGACTCCTCGCTGGTCTGTGCGGTTGCGGCGCGGGAGCTGCAGCGTCCGATCGAAACCTATTCGATCGGGATGGCGGAGGATGCAATCGATCTGAAATATGCGCGTGAGGTAGCGACATATCTGCACGCAAACCATCATGAGGTGATCATCCGACGGGAGGATGTGCTGAACGCGCTGCCGGAGGTGGTAAAGCTGCTGGCAACCTATGATATTACCACCATTCGTGCCTCGATCGGAATGTATCTGGTTTGCCGGGCCATACACGAGAGCAGCGACCTGCGTGTATTGCTGACGGGCGAGATCTCCGATGAGCTGTTCGGATACAAGTACACGGATTACGCGCCGTCCGCAGAAGCATTTCAGGCGGAGTCGGAAAAACGCATCCGGGAACTGCATATGTACGATGTTCTGCGCGCCGACCGTTGCATATCGGTCAACTCACTGGAAGCACGGGTGCCGTTCGGGGATCTGGATTTTGTGTCCTATGTCATGGCGATCGATCCGGAGAAGAAGCGGAATATCTACGGGAAAGGAAAATATCTGTTGCGACATGCTTTTGAAGGGGACTATCTTCCGCAGAGCATCCTGATGCGGGAAAAGGCAGCTTTTTCGGATGCTGTGGGGCACAGCATGGTCGACGATCTGAAAGAGTATGCCGAACAGCGGTACAGCGATGCAGAATTGGAAGAGAAACGGAAGAAATACTCCTACGCGACACCGTTTACCAAGGAATCGTTGTTGTACCGGGAACTGTTTGAGGAAAGCTATCCGGGACAGGCGGAAATGATCTGCGGCTTCTGGATGCCGAACCGGGAATGGGAAGGGTGTGATGTAAGCGACCCGTCGGCGCGGGTGCTGGCAAACTACGGAGCAAGCGGAGAGTAAGTCCGGGAACAGGAACGGCAAAAGCCTGCCAGCTTGTGAGGATAAAGAAAAAAAGAACCCGCAGAGGGCCGGAAGGTGGATCTGCGGGTTTTTTCTGCAGGGAGGAGGGGGGAGGTCTGTGGCAGGGAATTGACAGCAACGCAAAGGCGTGATAAAATAATATAGCGGAATAAATACAGAAAACCGGGGGGAACGGGCATCCCGGCGAAGGATGGGAGAGAAAAAAAGAAGGCGCCGCGTTGCGGCGCCTTCTGACGGGGAAACTGGAGCTGGTGGCCGGACTTGAACCGGCGACCTGCTGATTACGAATCAGCTGCTCTACCGACTGAGCCACACCAGCAAAAACCCCGAACAACCAGTATTTTAGCACAGAGAAGCAGATTTGTCAAGGGGAAAATAGGGAAATATGAATTTATGTCAGCCAAGTGAGATCCGCCGCCTGATGGAGGAGGCGGGCATCCGGTTCCGTCAGGAATACGGTCAGAATTTTCTGACCGATCCGAGCGTCCCTGCGCGGATCGCGGAGGCATGTGCAGAGGAGGCAGAGAGTTTTGTTCTGGAGATCGGCCCTGGGATCGGGAGCCTGACGCGGGAACTTGCGGAGCGCTATGCGCGGGTTGTGGCGGTGGAGATCGACGGGGGACTGATCCCGGTGCTGGAAAAGACGGTAGGCAACTACGGAAATCTGACGGTTCTGCACGAAGATGCGATGAAAACCGATCTTGGCGAGCTGGTCCGTACATACGGAGAAGGTCGCCGTGCGGTGGTATGTGCGAATCTGCCGTATTATATTACAACACCGATCCTTATGCGTCTTTTGGAGAGCGAGGCAGGATTTTCCTCCCTGACGGTGATGGTGCAGTCGGAGGTGGCGGAACGTCTGACGGCCGGTCCCGGTGAGCGCGCATACGGAGCCATCACGGCGGTATTGGGATATTACGGGCGGGCACGGCGGCTGTTCCGTGTGCCGGCGGGATGTTTTCTTCCGGTCCCCAAGGTGGATTCTGCGGTGATCCGGGTCGACCTGTATCCGGAACGTCCCTTCCGCCCGCAGTCGGAAAAACTGTTTTTCGGAAGCATCCGTGCGGCGTTCGGCCAGCGTCGGAAAACCCTGTTGAACGCCTTGGGCAGTATGGGACTTCCTCTTACAAAGGAAGCTCTTTCCGCGGCCATAGAAGCGGCAGGGCAGTCTCCGAACGTGCGCGGGGAACGGCTGTCTACGGCCGATTTTGTCCGTTTGTCGGACGCGCTGTTTACAGCAATGCAGCAGAATTCCGTTGTGCCGGGAACATAAGATATCCGGATTGTGGAAAGAAAAAAGAATATAAGAGGCCCGTGCGTCGTGAAATTGAATTTTTTGCGGAAAGCAACTCCGGCACCGATCCGGGGCCGACCCCTTCCGGAAAAGGGCGCATCGGATGCGAAAGGCAGAAATGCAAAAGGGAGAAAGGGCCCGTGCGTCGTGAAATCTCCGATATGCCGGAAAAACCGCCCTTTTCCGTGGGGCGTGTCGCGAAGCAGGTAAGCGAGAAGGCAAAAAAGGGGCGTACCGTCGTCAAAGCACAGTACATCCCCTTTTTTCTCTGCGCCGCCGTTTATGGCTCGGGATCCGGTGCGGCAAAGCCGAGCGCCCGCCTGACCGCCCGTCGCCAGCCGTGCAGATGGGCATCCCGCCATGCCGCATCCTGTGCAGGTCGGAAACAGTCGTCTTCCTGTCGGCTTGTGCGGAGCTCGTCTTCCGAGCTGTATAGGCCGACTGCAAGCCCGCAGAGATACGCGGCGCCGAGTGCGGTGGTTTCGATGCAGGCCGGCCGATAGAGCGGGACGCCGAGCAGGTCAGACTGAAATTGCAGCAGCAGCTGATTCTGCGCCGCACCGCCGTCGACGCGGAGCCCGTCGATCTTTGTCTGCACCGACCGCTCCATCAGCTCAATCACATCGGCCGTCTGATAGGCAAGGGATTCAAGGGTCGCCCGGATCAGGTGATATTTGTTGGTAGCCCTGGTAATGCCGATGATCATACCGCGCGCATCCGTATCCCAGTAGGGTGCGCCGAGCCCGGTGAAGGCGGGCACGACAAAGAGGCCGCCGCTGTCCGGGACCTTCGCTGCCATATATTCGCTGTCCGCCGCGGATTCAATAAGGCGCAGCCCGTCGCGGAGCCACTGAATGGCGGCGCCGGCGACAAAAACCGAACCTTCCAGTGCATAGCAGATCTTCCCGCCGATCCCCCAGGCAACGGTGCTGATCAGACCGTTATAGGTGATGCAGGGGGCGTCTCCGGTATTCATAAGCAGAAAGCCGCCGGTTCCGTAGGTATTTTTGATCTGCCCGGGAGCAAAACAGCACTGCCCGAAAAGCGCGGCCTGCTGATCGCCGGCAACACCGCCGATGGGAAGACGTGCACCGAGAACCGCAGGATCGGTATAGCCGAAAAGGCCGGAGGAAGGACAGAGTGCGGGAAGTATGGCACGCGGAATCCGGAACAGCGAAAGCAGCTCCGGATCCCAGTCACAGCGCCGGATATCAAAGAGCATGGTCCTGGACGCATTGGAATAATCGGTGGCGTGAATTTTTCCGCCGCTCAGTTGCCACATCAGCCAGCTGTCCACGGTCCCGAAGCAGAGCTCCCCGCGCTCAGCACGCTCCTGCGCACCGTCTACCGTATCGAGAATATAGCGTAGCTTGGTTGCGGAAAAATAGGGATCGAGGAGCAGGCCGGTTTTTTCCTTGATTGTCTTTTCACACCCTTGTTTTTTGAGCCGTTCGCACATGTCTGCTGTGCGTCTGCACTGCCATACGATTGCGTTATGAATGGGTCGCCCGGTGCTTCGTTCCCAGACCAGAACGGTTTCGCGTTGATTGGTGATCCCAATACCGGCGATCTCGCTCCACTGTGCGCCGATGCGGGAGACGGCTTCGCTGGCGACGCTGAGTTGCGAGGACCATATGGTCATGGGGTCCTGCTCTACCCATCCTTCCCTCGGATAAAGCGAGGGAAATTCACGGGCGGCCGAGCTGGCGATACGCCCATCGGGTGTGAAGAGAATACAGCGGGAACTGGAAGTTCCCTGATCCAGAGCCATAATATACGCAGGCATACAACACCTCCGAAATTACCTGGGAAAATCAGGCAGATTGATCGTGGAAAGCAATGAGGGCATGGGCGTCGGGAATGCCGTTGGGCGGCAGGCAGAAGAGAGCATACAGAAGCGTAAGGGAGAGAAGACAGGGTCAGGAGATAGGGAAAGGGGAGAGAAGGGCATGGAGCGATGCCATGTCTGGCATGCACCGTGCAGAAAGGGCGATGGGGAGAAAAAACCGCTCACGGCCGGGAAAGACCGACCGGGAGCGGAGCAGAATCATTTGATTTCAACGGTAATGCGCTTGCCGTCTGGCGTGGCAGCGGTTTTCATGATCGTACGGATGGCCTTGGCGATTTTGCCGTGGCGTCCGATGACCATACCCATATCCTCGGGAGCGACCGAGAGGACGAGCTCAATATCCTCCCCGTCCACCGTTTCGGAAACCGAAACGCGGTCGGGCGAATCGACCAGTGCGCGCGCAATATCCGTCAGAATCTGTTTGTAATCCATAAGAACACCGAGGGGTATCCCCATCCTTTCCTATCTGACGCGGCGCGTCGTAAATTATTTGAGGATCTCGCTTCTTTTGAGAAGTGCGCGGACGGTTTCGGTAGGCTGCGCACCGTTCTGGAGCCAGGCGGTAGCTTTTTCGGCATCGATTTTGATGTCGGCGGGCTCGGTCAGGGGATTGTAATAGCCGATCTCTTCGATGAATCTGCCGTTACGGGGATATCTGCTGTCCGCAACGACCACGCGGTAGAAGGGGGATTTTTTTGCTCCGATTCTTTTGAGTCTGATTTTAACCATGATTTGATTCCTCCGAAATACAGAAAATTATTTTTTATAAAAAATCCGGGTTAAAACGGAATTTTCATTTTTCCTTTGCCGAGACCGAAGAAGCCGCGGCCGCCTTTTTTCTCCATAGAGGAGAACTGCTTCATCATTTTTTTGGTCTGCTCGAACTGGCGGAGCAGGCGATTGACATCCTCCACGGTGGTGCCGGAGCCGGCAGCAATGCGTTTGCGGCGTGAGCCGTTGATGATTTCGGGATGATTGCGTTCGCTGCGCGTCATGGAGAGAATGATGGCCTCGGTACGAGCCATTTGTTTTTCGTCGATGTTGGCGTTTTTGATGGCGCCGGTATTGACACCCGGCATCATGGCAAGCAGCTGGTCGAGATTGCCCATTTTCCGGAGCTGCTTGAATTGTGCGAGGAAGTCATCGAGTGTGAAGGAGGCATCGAGCATTTTTTTCTCAAGCTCTTCCGCCTGCTTCTGATCGAAGGCAGCCTCGGCGCGCTCAATGAGGGAGAGAACATCGCCCATTCCGAGAATACGGGAAGCCATGCGGTCGGGGTGAAAGAGCTCGATGGCATCCAGCTTTTCACCGGTACCGATGAATTTGATGGGCTTGCCGGTGATATAGCGGACCGAAAGTGCGGCGCCGCCACGGGTATCGCCGTCCATTTTGGTAAGGACGACGCCGGTGATATCGAGCAGCTCATGAAAGGTTTTTGCGACATTGACGGCATCCTGTCCGAGCATGGCATCGACCGTGAGCAGGATCTCGGTGGGAGAGACGGCCGCTTTGATACGGCGCAGCTCTTCCATGAGCTGTTCGTCGATATGGAGGCGTCCGGCGGTATCGATGATGACCAGGTCAAGGGCATTTTTTCTGGCATGTTCGACGCCGGCACGGGCAATTTCCACAGGATCGAGCTTGTTCCCCATAGAGAAAACGGGAATATCCAGGGACTCGCCCAGGACCTCCAGCTGCCGGATGGCAGCGGGGCGGTAGACATCGCAGGCAACGAGCAGGGGCCGTTTCCCCTTTTTCTTGTACATGCCTGCGATTTTGGCGGCATGTGTGGTTTTTCCGGCTCCCTGCAAGCCCACCATCATGACGACGGTAGGAGGTGCAGAGGCAATTTCGAGCTTGGGACTGTCCGAGCCCATCAGTCGGATGAGCTCTTCATTTACGATTTTGACGATCTGCTGTGCAGGCAGGAGGTTTTCCAGGACCTCAGAACCGATTGCACGATCGGTGACGGTCTTGACAAAATCGCGGACCACCTTGAAATTGACATCGGCCTCAAGCAGTGCAATTTTGATCTCGCGCATTCCCTCGCGCACATCGGCCTCGGTCAGCTTTCCTTTGTTGCGGAATTTTTTGAAGGCGTTGGCCAGTTTTTCGGTCAGACTCTGAAACAACGGCGGAGACCTCCTTTATACTCGGTATGGGGGAACATGTTTATGAATGGGCGGCAGGGAAGAGATCGGAAAGGGATCCTCAACTGCCGGAAGAATCGGAATCTGAAAGGATGAGCTCCGCGCAGCGCATGGCGTCGCACGCAAGAGTACGGACGGGAAGATTGTCGGAGGAACAGAGGGGCGCAGCATCGACACGCAACTGCGCGGCGGCATCGCGGAGCGCACAGAACTGCCTGGCAAGACCAAGCTGATTTTCGAGCGTGCGCAGTGCCTCCTCCCCTTTTTTAATGGTCTGCCGTACGGCCTGACGTGAAATGCCGAGCTCGGCGGCGATTTCGGAGAGCGAAAGATCCTCCGCATAGTACAGGGAAAGCAGGGTGCGCGTATGTTCGGGAAGGACATTGCCGTAAAAATCCAGGAGAAAGACCAGGGACAGATCCTTTTCAAACATAACAACCCCCTGCAGGTGTAAAGCAAAATGCTTTACAAGTATACCATACAGGAAACAGAAAGTCAAGAGCTTTTCTGAAAAAGTATGGAAAAAAGCATGGAAAAATTCAGAAAAGGACTTGTTATTTGCAAGGGAATGTGCTATGATATTCAGGTAAAGGATATGTGCAGGCGCCCCCTCTCAGGCGCGGGCACAGCAAAACAATTCCGCAAAGAAGGAGGGAATCCGATGCCGAATATCAAGTCCGCTAAGAAGCGTGTACGTGTGATCCAGGCAAAAACATTGCAGAATCAGATGTTCCGTTCGCAGATGCGTACGGTGATCAAGAAGTATGACGCCGCACTGGCTGCCGGGGATAAGGAGCAGGCCTGTGCCGCATACAAGCTGGCTGTGAAGAAGATTGACCAGGCCGTGGCGCATGGCATACTTCATAAGAACAACGCCGCGCGCAAGAAGAGCCGCTTCACGGTAAAGCTGAACAAAATGGCCTGACCTCGCATGCAGAGGATCTGCAGCGCGGGAAAATCATATGCAAGCAGGGAGCCGGATGCAGATGCATCCGGCTCCCTGCTGCTTTGTGCAGTGCTTCCGCAAGACTGCGGGGCATTGCAGGCGGATCAGAAAATACGGCAAAAGAATCCCGCGGAGGGCAGATCAGGAGCGATCGGTCAGGAGCTCGGCGATCTGCACCGCATTGGTTGCGGCGCCCTTGCGCACCTGATCGCCGCAGCACCAGAGCGCGATGCCGCCATCCTCTGCCAGATCCGGACGGATCCGCCCGACGAAGACGATGTCCTGATTGCTGGTGTCCAGGGGCATGGGGTACGAAGCACTTTGGGGATCATCGACCAGCCGGCAGCCTTCCTCCGTGCGGATGGCAGCCTTAACTTCTTCCGGAGAAAGCGGGCGCTCGGTATAGACGACGACCGAGATGGAGTGGGAGCGTACTACGGGAACCCGTACGCAGGTGCAGGTGACGCGCAGCTCGGGCAGGTGCAGGATCTTTCTGCCTTCGTTCTGCATCTTCATTTCTTCCGCCGTATAGCCGTCGGGAAGGAAGTTTCCGATCTGGGGAATGAGATTTTCGGCAATCTGGTAAGGGAAAACGTCATGTACGACGGGCTTTCCTTCGACGAGTGCATGCATCTGTTCGTCAAGCTCGCGCGGTCCTCCGGCGCCGGCACCGCTGACCGCCTGATAGGTGGAGGCAATCATGCGGCGGATAGGAGAGAGACGGTGAATCCCCTTGACCGCCATCAGCGTAATGATGGTGGAGCAGTTGGGGTTGGAGATGATGCCATGATGCAAGGCCACATCCTGCGGATTGATTTCGGGAACGACGAGCGGCACCTGCGGATCCATGCGGAAGGCGCTGGAATTGTCAACGAAGACGGCGCCTGCGCGTACGATGGCGGGTGCGAATTGCTTGGCGAGGGACGAGGAGGCGGCACCGAGGACGATGTCGATCCCCCCAAAGGAGCGATCGGTGGCTTCCTGTACGGTCAGAGGCTTCCCGCGGAAAGCAAGTGTTTTTCCGGCGCTGCGTGCGCTGGCCAGGAGGCGGAGCTCAGAGAGCGGAAAATTCCGTTCCTCCAGGATTTTCATCATTTCGCGGCCGACCTCGCCGGTCGCGCCCAGAATGGCAACACGGTAATTTTTCATGATACAAAGTCCTCCCGATCAGGTAAAACTGCTATAGAGTGTGCGGATGGTGCGTGCGAAATCCGAATCCATCACCCCGATGATGATATTGATTTCGTCGGAGCCCTGCTCGATCATGCGGATATTGATCCCCATGCGACCGATGGTTTCGAAGATTTTTCCGGAAACGCCGGCATTGGCGGCCATGCGGCGTCCGACCACGGCGATCAGACTGACCCCATCGCAGACCTTGATGGAATCGGGGGTACATTCCTGCCGGATATCCGAAATGAGGCTGTGCAGGCAGTGTTCCAGAGAAGAGGAAGCGATAACGAGCGAGAAACTGTCGACGCTGCTCGGAATATGTTCCACGGTAAGATGATACTTTTCGGTCAACTGGAGTACGCGGCGCACAAAACTGATGTCATCGGTCATGCGGTTTTTGCTGAGCGTAATGATGGTATAATGCTTTTTTCCTGTGATTCCCGTGATGAAACGCTTGCCTTCCTCATCGTTTTCGTCGGGGAAGTCCTCCATAATGAGGGTGCCTTTGGCGGCGGGGTCGTTGGTGTTTTTGATATAGAGCGGAATATTTTTCTGACGGACGGGGAAAACGGTTTCCTCGTGCAGTACCTCGGCGCCCATATAGGAAAGTTCGCGCAACTCGCTGAAAGTAATGCGTTCAATGGGGCGCGGGTTTTCCACGATGCGCGGATCGGCCATGAGGATGCCGGAAACATCGGTCCAGTTTTCGTAGCTTTCGGCATTGACGGCGGCGGCGGCGAGTGCGCCGGTGACATCGGAGCCGCCGCGCGAGAAGACATGTACATTGCCATCCGGCAGCGCCCCGTAGAAACCGGGGAGAACCACGCGGGGAGAACTTTCAAGGATCTGTGCAAGGGTCGCGTAGGATTTTTCGTAATCGACGCGGCCGTTGAAGTCAAAGAAGAGCCAGCGTGTGGCATCGACGAACTCATAACCGAGGCATTCGGCCATGAGCTTGGCATTGAGGAATTCGCCACGCGAGACGATATAATCGACGGTAGACTGGCGTGTCATGCTTTCGCGCACGGCGGAAAGCTCGGCATGGATGTCCTGCCGGAGTCCGCAGGTGCTGGCAATTTCGCGGTAGCGGGAGGCAATGTTTTCCCAGATGTCGTCATAAGGCACTTTATAGCGGATATGGGCATGACAGGTATAGAGGAGATCGGTAACCTTATTGTCATCGGAGCGCCGCTTTCCGGGGGCGGAGACGACGACAATGCATCTTGCAGGATCGGCCTGTACGATGTCTTTGACCTTGAGGAAATTTTCGCCGCAGGAGAGCGACGAACCGCCGAACTTGACTACTTTTATCATTCTATATTGTCCTCCAATCCCGCAAGGAAGATGCGGGGATCTGTATTTTGGGCCTGAGAAGCGAAGCGGTGTATATCTGTGACGGAGAGAGGAACGGTCATGACAACATTGCCGTCTCTGCGTTCGGCAATATCATCGGGAACATGTGCAGAGGTGCGGATATAATAGCGGTGCGGATAAATGGAGGGATCGGGGACGACCTGTGTGATGGTGGGCGCAGGGAAGCGGATTCCGGCGGCGATATCGAGCATATCCTGGACCATGGCGCAGCCGGTAGGATATTTTCCGGCCCCCTGACCGAGGAAGGACAGGCGTCCGACCTTACGTCCGAAAAGAGTGATACAGTTGTAGTTGGTGCCGACAGAGCTTTCGATGGCGCCGGCTGGAAGGAGCGTGGGTTCAACGTAGGCGATCACGCGATTCCCGTCGCGCCGCGCACAGCCGAGGAGCTTGCAGGTCATACCGAGCGAATCAAAGTACGCGATATCCCGGCGCGTGATATTCCGGATCCCGAAGGTAGGGACATCCTCTTCGGAGAGGGCGGTATCATACGCGATGGAAGCGGATATGGCACATTTTCGGCGGACATCGAGACCGTCGATATCGGCGGAGGGATCGGCTTCTGCATAACCGAGTGCTTTGGCAGTATTGAGGACCTCATCAAACTGGCTGCCAAGGTGCTGCATGGCGTCAAGAATATAATTGGTAGTGCCGTTCATGATACCGCGGAGCCAGAGGATTTCATCACAGCGTTTCTGGCGCTGAAGATTGTAGAGCCAGGGGATACCGCCGCCGGCACTGGGCGTGAAGCGCAGCATGCAGTGATGCTCGGCAGCAAGGGCATGTAATTCACGGAAATAATGACAGATCAGATGTTTGTTGGCGCTGACCACATGCTTTCCGGCTTTGAGGGCAGCGGAAACAAATTCATATGCGGGATGCAGACCGCCGATGGCTTCCGCGACCAGTTCAATATCCGGATCGTCCAGGATCTCGTTGTAGTCGGAGGTAACAATATGCTCAAACCCCAGTGGTACCCGGATATCCAGGATGCGTTTGACGTTCAGACCGCAGTGGCTGTCCCGGATGGTCTCGTAGGCACCGGCTCCCACGGTTCCGAAGCCCAGAATTGCTATATCCATAAAAAAATTGACCTCCTCCTGTTCCGAGCGACGCGAAAGCACTTGCAATTGCGGACGGAATGGTGTAAAATACATACGATACGAAACAGTTTACCATAAAACAAGAGAAAAATCAAGAGGGAACGAAAGAAAATGAAGTATTCCAGCACAAGAGATCCAAAGCACAAGCGCACGCCGTCGGAGGCAATCCTGGAAGGACTGTCGGCAGAGGGCGGGCTATTCATGCCGGAGGCAATGTCTTTGATGAGTTTTCCGATGGCGGATCTCCCCTCGATGTCGGTGCGGGACATCTCGGTGGCGGTTCTTTCGCGTTTTTTTGACGATTTTACAGAGAGCGAGCTGCGCACAGCGGTATCGGGTGCGTATGACCGCGCGTTTCCTGGCGGCGATATTGCGCCGCTGCAGCGCGTTGGCGAAGCGTATGTGCTGGAGTTGTACCACGGGCCGACCTGCGCGTTCAAGGATGTGGCACTGTCGCTGTTGCCTCGCCTTTTGACGACGGCCCGGGACAAGTGCGGGGTGACGGACGAGATCTGTATACTGACGGCAACAAGCGGGGATACCGGCAGCGCGGCACTATCGGGCTTTGCGGATGTGCCTGGGACGCGGATTGTGGTATTTTATCCCGAAGGTGGTGTGAGCCCCGCACAGGAGCGGCAGATGACGACGCGGGAAGGGGACAATATCCATGTCTGCGCGGTCCGCGGCAACTTTGACGATGCGCAGAGCGGGGTAAAGGCAATCTTTTCGGATCCGCCGGAGATCCCCGGCCTGCGTTTTTCCAGTGCGAACTCCATCAACATCGGTCGCCTTGCACCACAGATCGCCTACTATTTCAAAGCCTATCGGGATCTGATGGCGGAGGGACGGATCGTGATGGGGGATGCGGTGAACTTTGTGGTGCCGACGGGCAATTTCGGGAATATTCTGGCGGGATATTTCGCCAAGAAGATGGGGCTGCCGGTCGGGCGCCTGATCTGCGCGTCGAACCGGAACCGTGTACTGACCGACTTTTTTGAAACCGGATGCTACGACCGCCGCCGTCCGTTCCATCTGACCAGCTCGCCGTCAATGGATATTCTGATATCGAGCAATCTGGAGCGGTTGCTGTTTTTGCTGTGCGGAGCGGAGAAGACGGCGCAGTGGATGCGCGCTTTGCGTGAGGAAGGCAGGTATACTCTCCCGGAGGAAGCACATGCCGCATTGCGCAACGAATTTTCGGCCGCCAGTGCAGACGATGCGGAGACGGCGGAAACCATTCGTCGCGTATATGAAGCCAACTCTTATCTGATCGATCCGCATACGGCGGTGGGATTCTGTGCACTGGAAAAGTGGCGTGCAACGGAGGAGGCGAACGGGGCGCCCGTTGTGGTACTGTCCACAGCATCCCCCTATAAATTTTCACGGAGCGTACTGACAGCGCTCGGACAGGAGACAACAGGGAACGAGTTTACGGATATGCAGCGTCTGTGTGAGAAGACCGGTATTGCGATTCCGGAGCCCTTGCGCGGACTCTCGGAGCGCCCTGTTCTGCACCGTGACAGCCGTGGGGTATCGGAGATGCGGAGCTATGTGGAGCAATGTGCAGGAGGCGGGAAATGAGTCGGAGCGTCCGGATCCGTGTCCCCGGGACATCGGCCAATCTCGGCCCGGGATTTGACAGCCTGGGCTGTGCCTTCTCGGTGTACAATTATCTGACATTCTGTGAAGCGGAAAAAACGGAAATTGAAGGCTGTCCGCCGGAATTTTCGGGGGAGGACAATCTGGCACTGGTGGCCTTCCGCGCGGCCGAAAAACGCGCAGGACGCCCTGCGTGCCACGTAAAAATCCAGGTACAGACCCATGTCCCGTCGGCCGGCGGACTCGGCTCTTCTGCGACATTGCTGGCGGGCGGTGCCATGGGCGCAAATGCGCTTTTGGGACTTGGCCTTGACCGGAAAACGCTGCTGGATCTGGTGACAGAGCTGGAAGGGCATCCGGACAATGCAGCCCCCGCTCTGTACGGTGGTCTGACGGCGAGCATGATGGACAATGGGCACCCTGTGACGGTATCTCTGCCGCTTCACGAGAGCTACCGCTTCTGCGCCTTTATACCGGATTTTCATACCGATACCCGTGCGGCAAGACGCGTCCTGCCGAAAAGCGTGCCGCACAGGGACGCGGTGTATAACGTGTCGCATGCCTTGTTGCTCGGCGCGGCCTTTGCAAGCGGCGATACGGAATTGCTGACCCTGGCTCTGCATGACCGTCTTCATGAGCCCTATCGTCGTTCTCTGATCGAAGGATATGACGCAGTGGAGGAGGCGGCGCTATCGCGCGGTGCGCATGCGTTTTTTCTGAGCGGGAGCGGTTCCACTCTGATGGCAGTATATACAGATCCGGAATTTCCGGAACGGGTTCTTCCGCAGATATCGGCTATGCCGCACCGCTGGACGGTTCTTCCGTTGCTTCCGGATCGGGACGGCGCCTGCGTGCTCTGATGCCGCAGGCGGAAGTTGCCGTCACGCTCCGCCGTATCTATCGAATTTGCGACACACGGGGGACGGCAGAAAATTCTGCCGTCCCCCGAAACAAATGCGGAAAAACGCATGAAAATGCGGCAATCGGATGCGGACAGCTTTTGCTTTGCCGGATATCAGGCAGCAGCGAAGCCGTGCGGGGAGAGGTATCGGCGCAGAGAGTAAGGGGAAAAGAACGACAGGAATGGTAAAAGCGAGAGATAACGATAGAAAGGGGGGAGAAAATGAAGGAGAAGACAGCCGTCACACAGGAAAATTCTTCGCGCAGACGGGGGAACTCTTATCCGCAATATACATTGGCAGGAGACGAGCCGCTTTACAAGCTGATTTTTCCGCTGAGCGAGTGGTATCGTGCAGTCGCGCGTCCTTTGCCCTGGCGGGAGGATCCGACACCGTATCACGTATGGATCTCGGAGGTTATGCTGCAGCAGACGCGCGTAGAAGCCGTGAAGCCATATTATGCACGATTCCTTTCGGTAGCGCCGGACATCGCGTCCCTTGCCTCTCTTCCGGAAGACCGCCTGATGAAGTTGTGGGAAGGGTTAGGGTATTACAGCCGTGCACGGCATCTGAAACAGGCAGCAGAACTTCTGATGGAAAAATACGGGGGAGAAATGCCGGGGGATTATCCGGCGCTTCTTTCTCTGCCGGGAGTGGGGGAATACACCGCCGGCGCGATCTCCTCCATCGCCTTCGGCTTGCCGTTCCCGGCGGTGGACGGGAACGTCCTGCGCGTATTCGCACGTCTGTGCGCGGAGGAAGGCGAGATCGGTCGCCCGGAGATCCGGGGCCGGATTGCGGGGGCACTTTCGGAGCTATACGCGCATTTGCCGCCGCGTAAGGAGGGCGATCCCGCGGGAAGGTCGCCGGCCGGGATTCTGACACAGGCATGGATGGAGCTCGGGCAGGTTCTTTGCACGCCTGGCGCATCCCCCCGTTGCGAGGAATGCCCCCTGTGCCGGCTATGCCGCGGACGGGAAGAAGGACGTGCAGGCGCATTGCCGGTCCGCACTTCCAGAACCACCCGTCGCATTCTGCATCGGCTGGTGCTGGTGCTGTGCGATGCGGACGGACGCTACGCAGTCCGCCGGCGTCCGAAAGAGGGATTGCTGGCGGGGCTGTGGGAATTGCCGGCGCTGGATCTGCCCGACGGACAGCGCAGTATAGCAGAGCTGGAAGAAGAGGCGCTGACTTTTTGCACGGCGCATGGTCTTGTTCCGGGAGAGATGGCGGATATCGGAAAGGCACAGCATCTTTTTACCCATCTGGAATGGCAGATGCAGGGCTTGTTTCTGAATGTTAAGCGAAGCGACGCGGAAGGCAACTTGGAAAACGGTACGTCTCCGGGGCTGACGTTTGTCCGTCCGGAGGAATTGCGGGAGCGGTATGCGCTTCCGACGGCCTATCGGGCCTATGTGCGCTATATCACCGGTCAACATTGAGAAGAAACGGCCTGCAATGCTGTGCCTTTGCCCGGAAAGCAGTGTGGACAAAAAGGGCAGCCGGACAAAATTATATGTAAATTTTCTGCATACAGGTATGCGGAGCCGGCAAAATGTGATATACTGAAAACAGATCACGCGGCGAATTGCGCTGCGGAAAGGAGACATCTATGAGCAGTCAATATGGAACATTGCTGGGTGTGGCGCTGGGTGCGCTGATTGTTGGGACCACATTGACAGTATACGATGCGTTGAGCGATCCGGTTGTGCGGGATGAGGTGGGCAACCGTGTACGTCGGACATACGCGTCGGCGAAGGAAAAGGTCGGCAAAACCTGCGAGGTTGTCAGAAAAAAGGCAGACGAGGCAGGACAGGCGGTGCGCGGTGCAGTAGAGGACGGATATGCGGCTGTAGCGACGCGTGCCGGAGCGACGATCCGGCAGGCAATTGAGAATATGCCGGCGGTTCGCCGTATTCGCGAGAAAGTGGACGCAATGCGGAGCGGACGTGCCGGCAAGGCAGAGGAGGCGGGCACGGAAGAAGAGGAAACCCATCCCGTGGCATTCGACCTGCCGGAGGAAGAGACGCACGACCCCATGGCCGAGGGGGATGAGCATCCGCCTTTTTCTGCCACATAACGGACCCGTATGTTCCGAATACGGTTTTCCCAAGAGGCATAGCATTCGGAAGAGAGGGTACACCTTTGCGCCAAGCGAAGTATAGGCGGCTTCCTGAGGGGAGCCGCCTAACCTTTTCTCATTCTCCGTCGGGCAAAAAGCCGGAAGCGACGGCATGCCGTCGCTTCCGGCACGTTCCGAATCCGTGTCTGTCTGAAAGTGGCATGGGAGTGCTTCGCTTTGGTTGCAGGGCGGTATGCGCCAAGCATTTGGAAAGGCTGTATTTCTCCGCATGTCTCCGATTCCGGGCGTACATGTTTTTCATCCGGCTGTTTTCCGGGATGGATTCTGCGTAATACACGGCCGTATCCGAACCGTGTTTTTGCTATACGTTTCGGCTATGTGGCGGGCGGCGCCTGTTACAGGGAAATGCTGTGCACTCCCTGTGCTTTCCGGCTGGCGACAAAATCCTCATAGTGCCCGCTGTAATCCAGAATTCCACCCTCCGGCAGAATTTCTATGATGCGGTTGGCAACGGTATTGACGATTTCATAGTCATGCGAGGCAAAGAGAATATTCCCCTTGAAATCGGCAAGGCCATTGTTGACGGCAGTGATGGATTCCAGATCAAGGTGATCGGTGGGACGGTCCAGAAGCAGGACGTTGGATCCGAAGAGCATCATGCGGGAAAACATGCAGCGTGCCCGTTCGCCGCCGGAAAGAACCCGTACGGGCTTATACACGCTGTCTCCCGAAAACAGCATTCGTCCGAGGAAGCCGCGCAGATAGGTTTCGGTTGTGTCCCTGGAGTAGCGGCGCATCCAGTCGAGAATACTCAGGTCCACCCCGTCAAAGAAAGCGGAATTGTCGTGCGGGAAATAGGACTGCGAAGTACTGATCCCCCATTTGAAGCTGCCGCTGTCCGGCTGGATTTCGCCCATGAGGACCGAAAAGAGCGCGGTAATGGCGAGCTCGTTGCCAAGGAAGGCAACCTTGTCGCCTTTGGCAAGCGTAAAGGACACATTGCGGAAAAGCGGAGCGAGAGAAAGCTCCTTGACTGAGAGAATGTCCTTGCCGGCCTCCCGATCCATATCGAAGCCGATGAAGGGATAGCGCCGGGAGGAGGCGGGGAGCTCTTCCACGGTCAGCGTGTCGAGGAGCTTTCTGCGGGAGGTTGCCTGCCGCGACTTGGATTTATTGGCAGAAAAGCGGGCGATAAAGGCGGTCAGCTCGGCAATTTTTTCTTCGGTCTTACGATTCTGCTGCCGGATCATGCGCTGCATGAGCTGGCTGGATTCGTACCAGAACTCATAATTTCCGACATACATGCGAATGGCTCCGTAATCGATATCCACAATCCCGGTACAGACATTGTTGAGGAAATGGCGGTCATGGGAAACGACCAGGACGGTGCCGAAATAATCCGAGAGGAAATCCTCCAGCCATTCGGTGGCCTCGAGGTCAAGACCGTTGGTAGGCTCGTCGAGAAGAATGATGCCCGGGTTTCCGAACAGAGCCTGGGCAAGCAGCACCTTGACTTTTTCGCTTTCTTTGAGTTCTGCCATGGAGCGTGGGAGGAGGGATTCATCGAGGCCGAGTCCCTGGATCAGGCGGGAAACCTCGGATTCCGCCTCCCAGCCGCCGAGCTCGGCATATTCCGACTCCAGTTCAGAGGCCCGGATTCCGTCCGCCTCGGAAAAATCCGTTTTTTCATAGAGGCGGTCCTTTTCTTTTGCTATTTCATAAAGGCGGCGGTTGCCCATAATTACGGTATCCAGGACCGTAAAACCGTCGAAGGCGAAGTGATCCTGGCGAAGGACCGACATGCGCGTAGTATCGGGGATGAGGATCTCTCCGTGCGAGGGCTCAAGCTCGCCGCAGAGGAGCTTGAGGAAGGTGGATTTTCCGGCGCCGTTTGCACCGATGACGCCATAACAGTTTCCGTCGTTGAATGTAAGATTCACGTCTTTGAAGAGAAGCTGACCGCCGAAGCGGAAGGCAAGATCATGGACTGTGATCATAGGAATCTCCTTTGTGATACAACATACGGGGGAGAGTATACCACATTTCGTGGCGACGGTCAACCGGATATGGGCGAGAAGGGCGCGGAAAAGGATTTTTAACAGAAAATTCATTTCTTGGGTCAAAAAAATTTGTCATCAGGACGGCAGATGTGCTATAATAGTAAAAGTTTTCCGAAGTAAAAATATAGTATTACAAAGATATTATGAAGGAACGACGAAGAGGAGGATTTCCATGCTGAAGAAGTTTGCCGGCGCAATCCGGGAATACAGGAAGCCGTCTTTGTTGGCGCCCGTGATGGTATCGCTGGAGGTGGTGGCGGAATGCTTTATCCCGTTTATCACCTCCCAGCTGATCAATGCCATTGAGGGAGGAAACGAGCTGACGGTAATCCTGCAATACGGAGTGGGACTGTTGTTGATGGCGCTTCTGTCGCTGGGATTCGGGATCCTGGCAGGATACTACTGTTCGGTGGCATCCTGTGGATTTGCCAAGAACCTGCGGCATGATCTGTTTTACAAGATCAATGAATTTTCGTTTACCAACATCGACCGATTCTCAACATCCAGTCTGGTGACGCGTCTGACAACGGATGTAACGAATGTGCAGAACGCGTATATGATGATTATCCGGACGGCGGTCCGTTGTCCGTTCATGCTGATATTTGCCTTTGTGATGTCGATACAGCTGGGCGGAAGCCTTGCCTGGATCTTTGCTGGGATTCTTCCGGTGCTGGGCTTTGCGCTGTTTTTCATCATATGGCGGGTGATGCCGATTTTCCGGCGCGCCTTCCGGCGGTATGACCGCCTGAACGAGTCGGTGCAGGAGAATGTGGCGGGCATGCGCGTAGTGAAATCTTTTGTGCGGGAAGAGTACGAATGCGAGAAGTTCGGGCGCGCATCGGACGATGTGGCGCGGGACTTTGTACGTGCGGAGAAGATCCTGGCGTTCAACACGCCGGTGATGCAGCTCTGCATATATGCGGCACTGCTCCTGATCTCCTATTTCTGCGCAAAGATTGTGATATCGGAGTACGGAACGACGACGCTGGAGCTGGGCACACTGTCGGGCATGATTACATATTCGATTCAGATCCTGATGAGCATGATGATGATCTCAATGGTGTTCGTGATGATCACCATGGCGGTAGAGTCCGCACGTCGGATTGCGGAGGTCCTGTCGGAAGAGAGCACGACGACCAATCCGGAAAACCCGGTCATGGAAGTGGCGGACGGGAGCATTGATTTTGACGATGTGAATTTCCGGTACTCGGAAGCGGCAGAGAAGAACGCCCTGTCGGATGTGAATCTGCATATCCGATCGGGCGAAACGATCGGAATCATCGGAGGTACGGGCTCGTCGAAGACCTCCTTGGTGAATCTGATCTCCCGCCTGTACGACGCAACGGAAGGCTGCGTGCGCGTGGGTGGCATCGATGTGCGTCAGTATGATCTTGAGACGCTGCGGAATCAGGTATCTGTGGTATTGCAAAAGAATCTTCTGTTCTCGGGTACAATAAAGGAAAATCTGCGATGGGGCGATCCGGACGCAAGCGAGGAAGAGATGGTGCATGCGTGTCAGGTGGCGCAGGCAGATGAATTTATCCGGAGTTTTCCGGACGGATACGATACCTATATTGAGCAAGGCGGAACGAACGTATCGGGAGGCCAGAAGCAGCGTCTGTGCATCGCCCGTGCACTGTTGAAGAAGCCGAAGATTCTGATATTTGACGATTCAACCTCGGCGGTGGATACGCATACAGACGCCCTGATCCGCAACGCATTGCGGAAAGAGATTCCGGGAACGACGAAAATCATTATTGCACAGCGGATATCGTCGGTGCAGGAGGCGGACCGGATCGTGGTGATGGACGGCGGACGCATAACAGATTGCGGAACGCATGAAGAATTGCTGAAGAGCAGTGCAATATACCGGGAGGTATATGAATCGCAGACACGGGCAGGAGGTGAGAACTGATGCCGGCACCGAGAATGAGAGGGGACGGAAGACGCGCCCGCAACGCAAAGGGAACCATGGGGCGTCTGCTCCGGATGCTGTTTCACTATTATAAAGGCCCGGTTCTGCTGGTGCTGTTCTGTATTATAGTGACAGCATTGGTAGGTGTGGCTCCGTCGGTATATATCCAGACAATATCCGCCTACATTGTAGAAGGTACGGATATGGTGAAGGGCGGTCTCAGCGGTGGGGAAGCGTGGGCAGCACTGGCCCCGTCGGTCACCACGTCGCTGATTCTGATGGCGCTGATCTATCTGATCGGCCTGGTGGCATCCTTTACCTACACCCGCATGGGCGCCATCATCACGCAGGGCTTTCTGAATCGGATGCGGAAGGATCTGTTTGGCAGAATGCAGCATCTTCCGATCCGGTATTTTGATACACACAACCGGGGAGATATCATGTCGCACTACACCAACGACATTGATACGATCCGTCAGTTGATTTCGCAGTCGATCCCCGCCTGCTTCCAGGCAGCACTGACGCTGATCGCGCTGGTGGCGATCATGCTGTATTTCAGCCTCTGGATGACACTGGTGGTCTTCTGCGCGGTGGCGCTGATGTTTTTCGTAACGAAAGTGATAGGCGGGAATTCAGCCCGGTATTTTGTGCGCCAGCAGGCGTCGCTCGGCCGGGAAGAGGGCTACATCGAAGAAATGATGAACGGACAGAAGGTAGTGAAAGTCTTCTGTCACGAGGAACAGAGCAACCGTGATTTTGACAAATTGAACGAACAGTTGTGTTCGGATGCAACGCGCGCGAATATTTTTTCAAACACACTGATGCCGATCATGGGGAACATCGGGAACATATTCTATGTGCTGGTGGCATTCATCGGAGCACTGCTGATTCTGTTTGATGCACCGAATGTGTCGTTGCACGTGTTGTTCGGGCAGGATCTGCCGATGATCACGATTGTGGTGACATTTCTGGGTATGACGCGTCAGTTTGTGCAGAACGTGAGCCAGGTATCGCAGCAGATCAACTTTGTGGTGATGGCGCTGGCGGGGGCGGAGCGGATCTTTGAACTGATGGATGAGGAGCCGGAAACCGATGAGGGCTATGTGACGCTGGTGAACGCACGGGAAGACGGGAACGGCGGTCTGACCGAATGCGCGGAACATACAGGACGATGGGCATGGAAACATCCGCATGCAGACGGCAGCGTGAGCTATGTACCGCTGGAAGGGGATGTGCGGTTTTTCGATGTGGATTTCGGATATGTGCCGGAGAAGATCGTATTGCATGATATATCTTTGTATGCAGCGCCGGGTCAGAAGATCGCATTTGTGGGAGCGACAGGGGCCGGCAAAACGACGATTACAAATCTGATCAACCGTTTTTACGATATAGCGGACGGAAAGATCCGATACGACGGGATCAATATCAACAAAATCCGGAAAGATGACCTTCGCCGTTCTCTGGGGATCGTATTGCAGGATACGAACCTGTTCACAGGGACCGTGATGGAGAACATACGGTACGGGAAACTGGATGCAACGGATGAGGAGTGTGTGGAAGCGGCGAAGCTGGCGAATGCGCACGACTTCATCACACGTCTGCCGGACGGATACAATACGATGTTGTCGGCAGGTGGCAGCAATTTGTCGCAAGGGCAGCGGCAGCTTCTGTCGATTGCACGCGCGGCGGTAGCGGATCCTCCGGTGATGATTCTGGATGAGGCGACATCGTCGATCGATACACGTACGGAGGCCATTGTGCAGCGTGGTATGGACAGTCTGATGAAAGGGCGTACGGTGTTTGTGATTGCACATCGCCTGTCTACGGTGCAGAATTCGGATGTCATCATGGTGCTGGAGCACGGCAGGATCATAGAGCGGGGCAATCATGAGAAACTGATTGCGGAAAAAGGCAAATATTATCAGCTGTACACGGGTGCATTTGAACTGGAATGATTCCACGCGTGCCGCTACGGGAGAAGGCAGGAACTTCCGTTGATTGTCAGCAGATGCGTGGCAGATGTTGTCAGACTTCTGCAAACGTTTCTGCTGCGTGACAGGATGAAGCGAAAAGCGTAAGCGATGAAAATGGCAACAGAGAAATATACGTGCATATGCACAAGGAAGAGGAGCAGAAATCGTATGAAGCAGTATGATTTGTTGGTAGTTGGCGGAGGTCAGGCAGGCTGCGCGGCGGCACTGGCCGGAGCACGTAAGGGACTGCGTGTGCTGTTGGCGGAGGCGAGCGGATCGCTTGGCGGCTCGGCGACGGTGTGCCTTGTGAATCCGTATATGCCGTACACAACGGTGGTAGAAGAGGATGGGAAGGAACGTCGGCTGGAACTGTCGGCGGGGATTTTCCGTGAGATTCACGAGGAACTGAACCGGGACGAAATTTACGGATATAAGGGAAAGGGCCCGGACTTTCACGAAGAAACCATGAAGGTGCTGTATGACCGGAAAATGCAGGAAGCCGGAGTGGAGGTGCTGTTTCACGCGACGCTGTGTGGGGCGGAAACCGAGGGACGCCGGATTCAATCCGTGACTTTTGCTACGGTAGGCGGACTGTATACGTTCACGGCCGATACCTATGTCGATGCGACGGGGGACGCGACCCTTTCGGTCATGAGTGGATGCTCCTGCCGGTTGGGGCGCCCGGAGGACTCGCTTTGCCAGCCTATGACGCTGTGCTTCCGTATAGGAAATATCGATATGGAAAGCTACAAGAAGCATCATGCTGAGATTTCGCCGCTGTATAAGAAGCTACAGGCGGAGGGAAAACTGAAAAATCCGCGGGAGGATGTTCTGATATTCCCGACACGCATTCCGGGCGTTCTGCATTTCAACACGACGCGGGTGGTGCGTCTGAATCCCACGGACCCGTTTGACGTATCGCGCGCGGAGCGGGAAGCGCGGGAGCAGGTGGTGGAAATGGTCGCGTTCCTGCGGGAGAATTTTGAAGCGTTTGCCCATGCGGACCTGCTGATGACGGCCGCATCGATTGGTGTGCGGGAGAGCCGTATGCTGAATGCCCGGCATGTGGTGACAGGCGAGGAACTGTTGGCCGGCACGCATTATGAGGACGGTATTGCGGCAGGGAACTACGATATCGACATTCACTCCCCGGACGGAACCGGTACCAGCCATCATTATTTTCCGAAAGGCGTATATTACACAATCCCATACCGGTCGATGCTGCCGCAGGAGCTGGATAATCTGCTGGTCGCGGGGCGTTCGATCGGCGCAACGCATGAAGCGCAGGCGTCGATCCGGATTATGCCGATTTGCACCTGCCTTGGCGAGGCGGCGGGGGTTGCCGCCGCGGTGGCACATCAGGACGGTGTGGATGTAGCGGATGCATCTGCGGAGAAGATCCGTACCCTGCTGCGGGAAGCGGGTGCATTTGTAGGGTAAGCAGAAGAGGGCAGGCCGCGTGTCAGGGAAAGGCGTGGGCCTGCCCTTGTGTGTGACATGGTTTCGCCGGAGCCCCGGCAGAGCGGAGCGGCAGAATACGTTGTCCATGACAGGAAGTGCCGGATAGTATGGGAAAAGGAAGCGGAATACGGAAAAGGAATGAAGGCATAACAAAAAGGTACTTTACATCCGTAGTCTCTCTGTGATAGAATGATAAAGGAAACAGGCAGCAGTGGGAAAGACTGCCGCAGGGAAAGAGGAAGCAAATGGCAACCATATCGGAAAACATAACACGACTTGTAAATTATGCGATATCGCGGGAGCTGATTGGAGAAGAGGATCGGGCCTATGCCGTGAACATGCTGCTGGAGCGTCTGCGTCTGACGGCATATGAACCGTCAGCGGTGACGGAAGCGCCGCTGGAGGAGATTTTGCGGGAGATCACGGATTATGCGGCGGAGCATGGACTGTTGCCGGAGAACACCGTAACGTACCGTGATCTGTTTGACACATCTGTCATGGGCCTTCTGACCCCCCGGCCGAGCGAGGTGATCCGGCGCTTCCGGGAACTGTACCGGGAAAGCCCGGAGAAGGCGACCGACTATTTTTATCGTCTGAGCCGGGATTGTGACTATATACGCACCTACCGTGTGAGCCGTGATATGCGTTGGAGCGTGCCGAGCATATACGGGGATATTGACATTGCAATCAACCTGTCCAAGCCTGAGAAGGACCCGATTGCGATAGCGGCAGCCAAGCGGATGCCGCAGAGCGGTTATCCGCGGTGTCTGCTCTGCCACGAAAACGAAGGATATGCCGGGCATGCGGGGCATCCGGCGCGTCAGAACCTGCGTCAGATTCCGTTCCGCATGGCGGGGACGGACTGGTATCTGCAGTATTCTCCGTATGTGTACTATAACGAGCATTGTATCGCATTGTGCAGCGAGCATGTGCCGATGAAAATCGACCGGAGCAGTTTTGAGAAGCTGCTGAATTTTGTAGAGCAGTTTCCGCACTATTTTATCGGATCGAATGCGGATCTTCCGATCGTAGGCGGATCCATTCTGGCACATGATCACATGCAGGGCGGGCGTTACAGTTTTGCCATGGAGCGTGCAGCCGTGGAAAAACCGCTCACATTCCGCAATTTTCCGGATGTGGAGGCCGGGATCGTACGCTGGCCGCTCTCGGTCATCCGTTTGCGTGGACGGGATAAGGAGCGTCTTGTAGCACTGGCAGACCGGATCCTGTGCTGCTGGCGCGGTTATACCGACGCCTCGGCTTTTATCTACGCAGAGACAGACGGAGAGGCGCACAACACCATCACACCGATCGCACGACGTAAAGGAGAGTTGTTTGAGCTGGATCTGGTATTGCGGAATAATATAACGACGGCGGAGCATCCACTGGGCGTATATCATCCGCATGCGCAGTATCATAATATCAAGAAAGAAAACATTGGTCTGATCGAGGTGATGGGGCTGGCGGTATTGCCCGCGCGGTTACAGGGCGAGATGGAAGAGATGGCGGATGCGATTCTTTCGGGCCGCGATTTTGCAGAGATCCCGTCGATCCGGAAGCATCGTGACTGGTATCATGCTTTCCGTGACCGGTACACCTTTACAGCGGAGAATGTGCGGAGCATTCTGAAAAATGAGATCGGTGCAACCTTCACGCATGTATTGGAGGATGCCGGCGTATATAAGTGTACGCCGGAAGGGCGGGAAGCCTTCCTGCGCTTTACGGAGGCAGTGAATCGCTGAACGAGGTTCATATTTTGATTTTTGTCAGGCCCGTGTGTCGTGAAATTCCCATTTTTGGTTTGGCAAGACGGTTGCGGAGTCGGGGACCCGATACCGGATCCCATGGGGCCGGAAACTGCGCCGGAAACTGCGAAAGATTTGGTGTAAATGGGAGAGCAGGGGAGACGGAAAAGCAGGGCAGCGTGATGGTTGTGTGAACGTCTGGTGAAAAAATCGGTAAAAACAGACATATTTGTGCAATAAATATTTCAAATTGTTAAAATATTATTCATAAATATGTGGTATACTGGAGAAAAGAACTTGACTGAAACCGCAAAACGAAAGGGAACGGAGGGGAAGTGGCATGCGCAACAGAGTAACCCGGCTTCTGGCGGCGGTCCTGTCCTGCCTGATGGCAGGCGCGGCGTTGATTGCAGGATCGGTGTGGGTGATTCTTCGTCCCTCAGCCGATGCTGCCTACCTTGACCGCGTGGTATGCGCCGATCATTTGCTGACCGCCCTGACCTGTTTGATGGGGCTTGTCCTGGTATCGCTCACAGTATATTTGCTGGCTCGCCTGCGGCGTTCTACGCGTTGCTGAGGCGGCCGCTCAGAGGGTGTCGCTGCAATTGCATGGCGACACCCTCTTTTTTTCAGCGCCGGCGCAGGGGGTGACATCCCAGTAGAAGGAGCGGGTGGTGTGAGCCGGAAAGATGTGTTTTGTTCCGGAAAAGCTGCCGGATATCGATAGCAGGGCTTGCATTCCCACGCGTTTTGGTGTACAATATACAGTGTTGTGCAGAAGGAGAGAGGAATGTTCGGATATGTAAAGCCGGTTCCGGCAGAATTGCTGGTACGGGAATATGATTTTTACCGTGCCGTATACTGCGGGATCTGTCGTTGCATGCGGCGGTATACAGGCCGGCTTTCGGCGCTGTCGCTGACCTACGATTCGGTCTTCTGCGCACTGGTGCGGATGATGCTGAGCGACGAGTCCTGCCGGAGCGGGCGTTGCCGGTGTGCGTTGCATCCCTGCCGGGGAAAGCATTGCGTGCAGGAAAATCCGACGCTGGTATATACGGCGCGTGCCTTTGCGGTTCTTGCTTATGGGAAATATTGCGATGAGCGTGCGGACCGCCGTGGGCTTTCGCGTATTCCGCTTTGGTTTGCGGGGCCGGTGCTGCGTCACGCTGCGCGGCGTGCAGCAATGCCGGAATTGCTGACGGGCATGCAGGAGGAGCTGCACCGTCTGCATCGCCTGGAAGCGGAGAACTGCGCATCGGTGGATTGCGTGGCGGATTGCAGCGGACGGCTGCTTTCCCGGTTTTTTTCGCAGGATCTGCCGGCGGGAAAGCAGAAGATCGCATCCGACATAGGTTTTCACCTGGGACGCTTTATTGCGGTGGCGGATGCGGCGGAGGATTTGGAAGCCGATATCCGCCAGTCGAATTATAACCCGCTGCACGCGGCGGGGAATACAGAACTGAACGAAAATCTGCGCGCCCGCCTCCATGCCTCGCTGACGATGGAGCTGTCCATGTTGGAGGAGGGACTGCAGTGTCTGCCGCTTGCACAGTATGCGGCAGCGGGCAACATACTGAAGAATATAGTCTGTCTCGGACTGCCGGAGCGAATCCGCTTTCTTGTGTCCGGGAAGGACCCGCAAGGAGAAACGATATGATGGATCCGTACGCCGTATTGGGCGTTTCCCCCACCGCTTCGGACGAGGAGATCAAAAGTGCATACCGGAAGCTGGCACGTCGCTATCACCCGGACAATTACGGGGAGGATGCGGAGGCGGCGCGGCGCGCGGAAGAGAAGATGAAGCAGATCAATGAGGCCTACGACGCCATTACGAAGATGCGGAGCGGAAACCGGAGCTCTTCTTCGGCGGAAGGGGAATACGGAGAAATCCGCGCGCGGATCAACCACGGTCTGTTTGCAGAGGCGGAGCTGATGCTGGAGCGGATTCCTTCTTCGGGGCGGAACGCGGAGTGGCATTACCTGAAATCCGTGGTGCTGATGCGTCGGGGCTGGATCAACGATGCACTGTCGGAGATTGAGACGGCCTGTGCGATGGACCCGGGGAATGCGGAATACAAAAACGCAAAGGAAGCGTTTTACCGGAACGCAGCAGCATTTGGCAGGGGGTATCGTCAGAATGGCTATGGCCGGAGCGCACAGGGTTGCTCGACCTGTGATATGTGCACGGGTCTTATCTGCGCAGATTGCTGCTGTGAGTGCATGGGCGGCGATCTGATCCGTTGCATCTGAGTCCGTCATGAGAGACCGTTGCAAAATCCGATGCCTTGCCCTGTCCTCCGTGCTGGGAGCGCTGGGGACTGTGCTTTTGCTGCTCGGAAGCCTTGTGGAGGTGCTGGACCTTTCGGTCGCGGCACTCGCGTCGTTGCTTGTTCTTTTTGCGCACCGGGAATTGCCGCGTCCGTACGCGGTGTTGCTGTACGCGGTCACATCGGTGCTGTCGCTTCTGCTGCGTCCGTTCGGAACTGCCGTATGGCTGTATGTCGCCTTTGCCGGCTGGTATCCGATGGTCAAATACCACCTGGACCATTTCCGCCGTCCTCTCGGCTGGGTATGCAAATTGCTGTTGTTTTATACTCTTGCGGCCGCCGGTACGGCCGTGGCGGCGGCTGTCTTCCAACTGCCGATTTTGTCGTATCCGTGGCTGTTTCTGGTATCGATGGGACTGGTGGGCGGCGCCGTTTTTGTATTGTACGATATCTTGCTCTCCCGTCTTGCCGTGCTTTGCGCGGCAAAACTGCGTATGCGGATTCAGCGTTTTCTGTACCGCCCGTGATGCGATTTCCGGGTGGAAAGCGGATCGGGGCGAGGATTCGGCGCGCAGAGCGCGCCGGCCGAGAAAACCGGGGAAAGGAAAAAGAAAACATATGAAAATCGGATTTGTCTCGCTCGGCTGTTCGAAGAATCTGGTAGATACGGAGGTGATGTTGCATCTGCTGCATGCGGCGGGGCACACGATCACCCCGGACGAAACCGAGGCGGATGTCATCGTGGTGAATACCTGCGGTTTTATCGAGAGCGCCAAGCAGGAATCGATTGATAATATTCTGGACATCGCGTGGTTGAAAAAGAACCGGAATCTGCGAGGGATTGTGGCGACGGGGTGCCTTGTCGAGCGGTATCGGGAAGAGATATTCGCGCAGATGCCCGAGGTCGATGCCATGGTGGGAGTGGGAAGTTTGCGCCGGATCGTGGAAGCGGTGGAGTCGGTGGGCCGTGGCGAAAAGGGATATTGTGCCTTTGAAGATAAAGAGAAAGCCGTGCTGGGCGGAGAACGGATTCTGACCACTCCTCCCTACACGGCATACCTGAAAATTGCGGAGGGGTGCGACAACCGGTGCAGTTACTGCGCGATCCCATTGATCCGCGGCGGATTCCGCTCCCGCCGGATGGAGGACATTGTGGCGGAGGCGCAGGATCTGGAGTCGCTGGGCGTGCGCGAGCTGAATCTGATTGCTCAGGACACGACACGGTACGGTCTGGATCTGTACGGTTCCTACCGGCTTGCGGAGCTGGTGCGCGCCATCTGCAGCAAGACACGAATCCCGTGGATCCGTCTGCTCTATTGCTATCCCGATAAGATTACGGACGACCTGATTGCGGAGCTGCGGGAGAATCCGCGCCTTCTCAAATACATGGACATTCCGATCCAGCATATATCCGACCGGATCCTGCGTGCCATGAACCGACACGGAGACAGCCGCCTGATCCGGAACACGGTGTCGCGGCTGCGCGAGAATGTCCCGGGGATTGTATTGCGCACGACGGTGATCGTAGGCTTTCCCGGCGAGACCGAGGAGGAATTCTCGGAGCTGTGTGCCTATGTGAAGGAAGCGAAATTTGAGCGTCTTGGCGCGTTCCCCTATTCAGCGGAGGAAGGGACGGCTGCGGCAGAATTGCCGGAGCAGATCGACGAGCAGGAAAAGCAGAACCGGTACGACATTCTGATGGGAACGCAGCTGCCCGTCAGTGAGGCATACAACCGGAGCTGTGTTGGCCGGCGTGTGGAGGTTTTGTGCGAGGGCTATGATCCGGTGGCAGAGACCTACTACGGCCGAAGTGCCGCGGATGCACCGGATATCGATGGAAAAATCTATTTTACATCGGGAACCCGTATTGCGGAGGGGCAGTTTGTGGCGGTGCGGATCACGGGCTCGCTGGACTATGACCTGACGGGCGAGGCGGAGGCGGCAGAGGAATGCGGAGCTGCGGAGACCGATGCAGAGGAAAAAAGGAGCAAAGACCCGGAAGGAGGAAAAAAGGAATGAAGAAAAAAGCATCGGCCGGACCGCTGAATCTTCCGAACGCGCTGTCGCTGCTGCGCATGGTGCTGGTGCCGTTTTTTGTGTATGCGGTTCTCGAGCTCCCTCCGGCAACACCGGCAGGCGCCTGGATTCCCGCGGCGATTTTCGCGGTAACGTCGTTCACCGACTTTCTGGACGGTCAGATTGCACGGCGCTTTCATATGGTTACGGATTTCGGGAAGTTCATGGATCCGCTTGCGGACAAATTCATGGTATTCAGTGCATTGCTGGTTTTGTGCTGCCGGTATACGTATTACGGGCCGTTTCTGATCTGGACAACGGTGGTCGTTATGTTCCGCGATCTCGGTGTGACCTCGCTCCGCCTGGTGGCGGCCGGGAAGAGTGGTATTGTGATTGCGGCATCGATATTCGGAAAGCTGAAAACCGTGTCGCACATCACCGGTATCCTGGTGATTCTTCTGGAACCGCTTCTTTTCCCGGTATACGGGGCGCAAATCTGTCCGATCGGCTGTGTGATGCTGGGGGTTATGACGGTGACATCGGTCGGCTCCGGAATCGATTATCTGCGAGCCTATCTGCCCGTGCTGGGCTTTGGTGCTGCGGCGGGAGATGCATCCGTGGATAGTGCAGAGGGCGGCGGAAAGGGCAACCCGGCAAACACGTAAATTTCCGCAAAAAATTCGGCACAGCCCTTTACAAAGCGGAAGGAATGTGATAAAATAAGCGAAGAAGCCCTCTCCCGGGTGACGGAGACGCGGCACGCCGAAAGGCCATGTGCCGGATTCACCTGCCGTCTTCTGAGATTGCGGCTGTTCTATAACACAGAGAAAGGTGAAAAGCAATGGACAAGGAAGTCAAGCAGCAGATCATTGAAGCCTACAAGATCCACGAGGGAGATACCGGGTCTCCGGAAGTGCAGATCGCGGTACTGACCCATCGGATCAATCAGCTGACCGAGCATCTGAAGGTGAACAAGAAGGACTTTCACAGCCACAGAGGCCTGTTGCGCATGGTCGGGCACAGAAGAAGTCTGCTGAACTATCTGCAGAAGAAGGATATTGGACGGTACCGTGCCATTATCGAGAAGCTGGGTCTGAGAAAGTAAGAAGGCGGCGGGGGCGAGCGCATCGTCCCCGCTTCCGTGCGTTCAAAGGCGGAACGGACTGGCCAGGGAAAACGAAGAAAGACGCCGTATCGGGGGAATAGCAGTTACCTGCGGTCGGAAGGGTGCTTGCGCCCGCAGATAAATGCTAGATCCTCTGTGACGGCGGCAGAAAAAGACGAAACGGAGGAGAAAAGAAGGATGTTTGAGAATTACCGGAAGTTCGAGTATACGTATGCGGGGCGGCCGCTTACGGTGGAAGTGGGGAAAATGGCCTGTCTTGCGAACGGTGCCTGCTTTGTGCGGTATGGGGACACGGCATTGCTGTGCACGGCGACCGCATCGCAGAAGCCGCGGGAGGGGATCGATTTTCTGCCCCTGTCGGTAGACTATGATGAGAAGATGTATGCGGTAGGGAAGATCCCCGGCGGCTTTTTGCGCCGGGAGGGAAAGCCGACCGAGAAGGCGATCCTGACCTCGCGGGTCATCGACCGTCCGGTGCGGCCTTTGTTTCCGAAGGATCTGCGCAACGATGTGGCTCTGACACTGACGGTCATGTCGGTGGATCCGGACTGCTCGCCGGAGATCACGGCGATGATCGGCGCGTCGATCGCCCTTTCGATATCGGATATTCCGTGGAACGGTCCGATCGGAGGCGCGCTGATCGGTATGGTGGACGGCCGTTTTGTCGTGAATCCGACGGCAGCGGAGCGCGAGAAGAGCGTACTGGAGCTGACGGTGGCGGCAAGTGAGCCGAAGGTGGTCATGATTGAAGCGGGTGCGAAAGAAGTATCGGATGAGGACATGTTTGAGGCAATCCTGCTGGCGCACCGTGAAATCAAAGGGTTAATCGGATTTATCAACGAAATCGTGGCAGCGGTTGGGAAGCCCAAATTCAGCTATCCCTCGGGTGAACTGAACCACGAAATGTTCGAGGAGGTCTTTGCCTTCTGCGAGGCATCGGTGATGGAGGCGCTGGACACAGACGATAAGACGGTGCGGGACGCACGTCTTGCCCCGATCATGGATGCGATTGTGGAGCGGTACACAGAGAAGTACCCTGAGATCGGAACGGTTCTTCCCGAGCTGATCTACAAGATTCAGAAAAAAATCGTACGCCGCTGGCTGCTGACCGAGCACAAGCGTGTGGACGGTCGTCGTATGGACGAAATCCGTCCGTTGGCGGCAGAGGTCGGTGTTCTTCCCCGTACACACGGAAGCGGATTGTTCACCCGCGGCCAGACCCAGGTGCTGACGGTGGCTACGCTGGGCTCGATCAGCGATGCACAGCGTCTGGAAGGGCTGGATGACGAGGAGTCCAAGCGGTATATGCATCACTATAACATGCCGGGTTATTCTACGGGAGAGGCGAAGCCGCTCCGCAGTCCGGGCCGGCGCGAAATCGGTCACGGCGCCCTGGCGGAGCGCGCATTGCTCCCGGTGCTGCCGTCGGTAGAAGAATTTCCGTATGCGATGCGTCTTGTCTCGGAAGTGCTGAGCTCCAACGGCTCGACATCACAGGCTTCGGTCTGCGGTTCTACGTTGGCATTGATGGATGCGGGCGTTCCGATTAAGGCGCCGGTTGCCGGCATTTCCTGCGGATTGATTACCGAAGAAGACGGTTCTTTCAGTACCATGATCGATATTCAGGGTCTGGAAGATTTCTATGGCGACATGGATTTCAAGGTGGCCGGTACGCATAAGGGAATTACGGCGATCCAGATGGATCTGAAGATCGACGGTCTGACACCCGAGATTATCCGGGAGGCGCTGGAAACCACCCATAAGGGTCGGGACTATATCATTGATGATATTCTGTTGCGTGCGATCGATAAGCCGCGCGCGGACGTGTCTCCGTACGCGCCGAAGATGATCAGCATGAAGATCCATCCGGACAAGATCCGCGAGGTGATTGGTACCGGGGGAAAAGTGATCCAGAAGATTACGGCGGATACGGGTGCCAAGATCGATATAGAGGATGACGGATCGGTCTTTATCTCGGCGGTCAACCGTGACAGTGCGGATGCAGCGCGCCGGATCATAGAGGGGATTGTGTTTGAGCCCGAGGTGGGTGCAACCTACGAAGCGACGGTGACACGGATTATCCCGATCGGCGCCTTTGTGGAATATGCCCCCGGAAAAGAAGGATTGGTGCACATATCGAAATTACAGCAGACACGAACCGAGAAGGTGGAAGACGTGGTAGCTGTGGGCGACCGTGTGCGTGTGAAGTTTCTCGGCATCGACGAGAAGGGACGTTCCAATCTGTCCATGCGGGACGCGGCGCCGGCAGAGTGAACGGCATACGCGGTATGTGATACAGAGAAAGCCGGCGAGTTATCGCCGGTTTTCTCTGTGTGGTGCGTTTTTGCCGCACGGGGAAACCCGGTGTACGGTACAGGCTCCGCTGTATAAGAGAGGCGGATCGGTTATGAAGCCGGCCTGGGAGAGAACAGAAAGAGGGAAATACAAGGGAAAGGAAAACAATGCAGATAGGAAAGATATGCTTGCGGCATGGCCTGATTCTTGCGCCGATGGCAGGCTATACCGATCATGCGACCCGCGCGGTCAGCCATGCATGCGGTGCGGAATATACGGTCACGGAAATGGTTTCGGCCAAAGCGATCTGCTACGGGGACAGAAAGACCCCTGTTCTTGCCCGTATTTTCCCGGAGGATGGCCCCTGTGCGGTGCAGATTTTCGGATCTGATCCGGAATATATGGCGGAAGCGGCGGTGCGGCTTTCGGAGGGAATGGCTGGCGGAGAGAAGCCGGCGGCGGTGGATATCAATGCCGGCTGTCCTGTTCCTAAGGTGACGGGGAACCAGGAAGGGAGCGCGTTGATGCGTGCCCCCGGCCAATTGTACCGGATTGTGCAGGCGATATGCACGCGTATAAAAATTCCGGTCACGGTAAAGATCCGTGCCGGTTGGGACGACGCACACCGGAACGCGCCGGAGGTGGCGCGTGCCGCAGAGGCGGGCGGCGCGTCGGCCGTAGCGGTACACGGTCGCACGCGTGATGCGATGTATGCCGGGCACGCTGACTGGGCGATCATCGGTGCCGTCAAAAAAGCGGTGAGTATACCGGTCATTGGGAATGGGGATGTAACCGATGTAGCCTCTGCTCTTCTGCTATTGCGGGAGAGCGGTGCAGATGGGATTATGATCGGGCGCGGTGCGTTGGGGAACCCCTATATTTTCCGTGAAATCGGAGCGGCATTGGAAGGCAGGCCGGTGGTGCCGGCGACACCGGAGGAGCTGTATAGCATGGCCTGTCGGCAGCTGATGCTGCGCGCGGCGGAAAAAGGTGAGGCAAGCGCCGTACGGGAGTCACGAAAGCTGCTGGCATGGTATCTGCGTGGGTTTCCGACGGCATCGGCCGCGCGTGCGCGGATCTATGCCGCAGAGAGCCTTTCGGAAATGCAGGCGGCACTTGCGGTTCTTTTACAAAAAGATGCATGGAAAGATGCGGCACCCCGTGCGTTTTGAAAAACCGAAGAGCGGCAGGCGGAGCAATCAGATCCATAGAACATAGAAGCGGAAACCATTGCGGAATCGGAAAGCAGAGAGGAACGGTGAAGAAAATATGATGTATTCAACGGTATTTTTTGATCTGGACGGTACATTGACGGATTCTGCGGAGGGAATACTGAACTCGTTGGAATATGCACTGCGCAGCATGACAGGCACGGTGCCGCCCCGGGAAGAGTTGTATGCATTCATCGGTCCGCCGCTGCTGGATGCCTTTCGGGAGCGGCTGGGTATGTCAGAGGAGGAAGCGGCGCGTGCCCTGCTATTGTACCGTGAATACTATTTGTCGCGTGGCATCCGGGAAAACCGTCTGATCGATGGGGCAGTCGAATTGCTGACGCGTCTGCATCGGGCGGGGTTTCGTCTTGCGGTTGCAACCTCCAAGCCGGAACCGCAGGCCGAACAGATTCTGCGGGAATTTTCGGTGGACGGATATTTTGCGCTGGTGGCAGGGAGTACACCGGATCAGAGCCGTGCGAGAAAAGAGGATGTGTTGCGTGATGCGTTGCACCGGCTGGGGAACCCGGATCCGCGGAGCTGTCTGATGATCGGCGATCGTTTTTATGATGTCGAGGGCGCGCGTGCCTGCGGGATGGATACGCTTGGTGTCCTGTGCGGCTACGGCAGCGAGAAGGAGCTGTGTCAGGCGGGCGCCATTGCGGTGGTGCGCGACCTTGCCAGTGCGGGGGATTTTCTGATGGGAGCGGACGTGGGCGCGAAAAGAAACGCCGGTTGTACTTGACAAATATAGGTAGATACGCTATAATTTAGGCGGGTTGCCGGACAGGAGCCTGTCCATGGAAGAAGAGGGGGAAGCACGCATGACGGAACTGTCGGATATCCATAACCATACGCTATTCGGTTTGGATGACGGTGCGGCGGAACTTTCGGATTCCATGCAAATGCTGGCGCTTTCCTATCAGGAAGGTGTGCGCTGTCTGTGCATGACGCCGCATTGCAATCCGGCTATGTTTCCTGCCGCAACGGTGGAAGCGGCAAAAGAGAAATTTGCCCGTGTGTGTGAAGCGGCTTCGTCCCGTTTTCCGGGACTGGAGCTCGCCCTTGGCAATGAGTTTTTCGCGTTGACGGAAGATGTAGAGCTGATTCGTGCCGGACAGTGCCTGACGTTGGGCGGCGGACGCACGGTGCTGGTGGAATTTTCTCCGGATGCCTCCTATCGGATGATGGCAAATACAATGCGTGCCATCCATGCGATGGGGAAAATGCCTCTTCTGGCACATGCGGAGCGGTACGACTGCCTGGTACGGGATCCCGGCCGGGTAGAAGAGCTGCGGCGTAT
>CALWTT010000116.1 GCA_944384545.1 uncultured Clostridia bacterium
GAAGGTATTGTGCGCGTGCAACGCCCGCTGATAATTCAAGGAAAGAAAAACATAAAAATCTGCGGAAATCATACCCGTTTTTTGCATACCGGGTATGACATGACAGCGTGTACTCCGCAGCAAAACAACGGGCTGTTTCTTCTCGATCATTCTGAAAATATCACCCTGGAAAATTTTTCTGTGGACTATGCAGGATTTACCAGTATTGCGGGCACGGTAGAGGAGAAGAACGTGGGGGAGACGCCGTGGTTTCTGCTACGTCTTTATCCGGAGTTTGCATCTCTTACGGGAGAGGAAAACTATCAGACAGCGATGAGCTTTGATCCAGATGGGGCGCCGAACTATCATCTGTCCGGAAACGGCGGCGGCATGTCGGTAAAGAAGGTCGGCAAGGATCTGCTCAAAGTGTTTTACAAAAATGCAGAGCAGGTGCAGCGCCTTTCTGCAGGAGAGCAGATCAATATACGTTTGTGTCTGAACGGAGCACCGGTGTTTGCAAATTATGCATCGGACCGGACGATATTCCGGAACATCACGATTTATCAGGCGGTGACCGGATCTTTTCTGATCGGGGCCCGTAGCGGCAGTATCACCTTTGATCATGTGAAAATCACCTTCCGGGAAGGCACCCGGCAGCTGATGACATCGAATTCCGATGCCATACATGTGAAGAGCATGACGGGGAACCTTATTGTGCGGGATTGTGTTTTTGACGGCTTGGGCGACGATGCGGTCAATGTCCACAGCCGTGCCGGCATCCTGGATACATTGGATCCTGAAAGCCGGACGGTAAGATTTGTGGACGGTTGGAGCAAAAAACCTGCGGACCTGAACTGGGCGTGTGAAGGAGACACGATGGAATTTTATGATCCGGCTACTTTCCTTTCCAAAGGGACTGCAAAGGTGCAGCGGTATACAGACGACACGTTACGGTTGGATTCCGTTCCGGAAAGTGCCGCGCGTGGGGATGTGATAGCCAATCTTGCTTATCTGCCAGGCGTACATATCTCCCATACGGTTGTTACGCGAAATCGTGCAAGAGCGTTTCTGATGCAGACACGGAATGTTATCATTGAAAATTGTGAGATGAACCGCATTTCTTTACCGGCCATCATTGTCGCGCCGGATATTCAGCGCTGGTACGAAGTGGGGCCGGCACAAAATATCACCATCCGGAACAATACGATGCATAAATGTGCCTTTGTCAGCGACAGCGCCAACATGGGAGCGATTGTGGTGAAGGCCAGTCATGACGCTGGATATGCGGAATATCCGGCGGGGGTGCACCGGGATATTGTCATTGAAAACAACACCGTGGAAGAGACGGCAAATGCCGGGATCTTTGTCTCGGCCACGCGCGGGTTGACCGTGCGTAAGAACACGGTTTCCCGTTACGGAACCCGGAAAAACATTCTGCCGACCGGAGAATATGCCATATATCTTGTAAATTGCAGGGAAGTGGAACTGCAGGAGAATCGCTGCGACACGCAGGGAGCGCCGGTGGGGACAAAAGGCTGTACCGTATAAATCGAAAAGCTGTGTTTCTTCCGGAAGGATGCCGGATTTTCATACAGAAGGGCAAGCAGAAAAACGGATTGCAGGTGCAATCCGTTTTTCTGCTTTTTTGCTCGCGGCATAAAAGTGCATAAGGAATCGGGGCGAGAAAATTTTTTGATACAAAAGGGCAGGATTATTTCATCGCCTTCAGTGTGAAGGTCGCCTCCCAATGATTCAGTACTTCTACCGAGGAAAATCCGGCTGCAAGCAATGCTTCGGTTTCGTGTTCTACGGTGAGCGGCGTGTCATAGTGATAGAGTACACGATCTTTGATCCCTTGTTCGGCCATCAGAGTCATCAGATTCCTGCGGTGCATCCGCTCTTCCTCCTCCGATAAAGAAAAATAATCTGTCAACAGGAAATATCCGGTCGCTTTCAGTGCCTTGTACAGTCTTGTATACAAAGGCTCTTTTTCTTCTTTTGTGAAATGGTGTAAACTTTCCACCGATACCGCTGCGTCAAAAACTCCTTCGCCGAAGGGAACTGCAAAATACGAGCCCGCAATCAAATGGAGGTTCTTATCGGGGAATTTCTTTCTGAGTGCAGACAGCATTCCATGGGACAGATCGATTCCCGTTACACTGGCTGAGGGATTTAATGCATAATATTCCTCCAATTCCAGACCGGTGCCGCAACCCAAATCGAGAATATGACAATTTTCCCATAAAGGCAGACACTTGGCGGTAAAAGGATAAAACTCAGTTGCTGATGCAATATTTGTTCGCATGTGAGCATCATACCCCTCTAAACGCTTTTCAAAAAAATCGCTCATTTTCTCCAGCATCTCTGTATGTCCCACTTTTCTATAGGTATTTTCTGCATCTACTCGCTTTATCTGCTTTTCGACAATATATTTTTTGATTTTGCAGGATTACGCAATAAAAAGCAAAAAAGCGAGTATCTATGCAAATACTCGCTTCTTTTGCAATGGCAGTTTTTTACACTGCCACCTGGCGCGCCTGACAGGATTCGAACCTACGACCTACCGGTTCGTAGCCGGGCACTCTATCCGCTGAGCTACAGGCGCATATGGAGCGGGTGATGGGAATCGAACCCACGCGATCAGCTTGGAAGGCTGAGATTCTACCATTGAACTACACCCGCACAGCTGGTTCCTCGCCCGACTTCCTAATCATAGCATATTCTGTCACATTTGTCAATAGAAAAAAGGAAAAAAACGAGAAAAAAAGAAGAGCCGGAATGCATACAGATAGCAACGGAAGCAGGTAGTGGGCCCAGGATAGAGCACCGGCCGGAGGTTGTACTAATTGCACAAAAAAGTTTTTGTTTTTGGGTAATAATGCCAATTGCCAGCCGTGTTTCAACATGATACAATGAATCGAACTGATCCAGAAAGCGGGCGTCGGTGTGTCGGGTGTGACAGACTGAAAAATATGAAGTCCGCAGGGAAAAGGAGAAAGAGATGAAGAAAACGATGCTTTACAAAGACGGGCTTCCCGTAAAGGGAGCGGGAGCACATTTTCCGTCGGAGAAACCTGCCCCGGCTTCTCCGGAGAAATCCATCGCAATCACCGTAGCTGAGGCTAAGCAGGCTATGGCTGGTGGGGGGAACTGGGATGCAGAAGGGGCAGTATTGACCGGCAATCTGCAGGTAGAGGATTCGGTTACCGTTTGCAATCTGACCGTGCACGGACAACTTCGTATTCTTGCGGAAAACGTTGTTTTACAGAATGTCAGGGTGCTGTCGGACGGAACGGCGCTGACGGTCGAGGCTGCGGGCCTTTCGGTGAAGAACTGCTGTCTGGAAGGGAAAATCGCGATTCAGAACGCAGGAAACGATCTGCATGTTGTGAACAGCGTGCTCGTCTTCAGCGCAGCGGGCATACAGGACGATGCATCGGCGGGTACTGCGATCCGGAACTGCCGCCTGGAAGGACAGGGAACAGCAATCCAAACCGCGGCAGAATCGGCGCAGGTTCTGTATTGTACCATAGTAGTCGGCGAAAAGGACTGCGGGATTGTGATGGGATCTTCCCGCAATCAGATCGCAGCGATGAACTGCGTTCGCGGTGCACAGGAAGGTATCCGCATGGAAGGCTCGCGCAACAGCGTACTGCTGCGCAACAGTGTGATTTCGGTGACCGTGAAGAACAACCATGCCGTATATATTTGCGAGAATGCAATGGGTGGTCGCCTGACGGCAACAGATAACAATTATCTTCTGGCAGACTGCAACCGATATCCGGAGGATGGTATGGATCACAGTGTGGTCAGTATCGGGAACCGGAATATGAACGGGAATACACTGATGGATGTGGATGCCCGTTTGAAGGTAGGCGCGGATGAGGCACTACTGCCGCATGTAGACAAAGAGCTGTTTGTGGGGATGCCGCGTAGGACCACGGTTTGTGATCCGAGCGGAAAGAGCGAGCTGACTTTGCCGCAGTATGTGAACACGCACGCGCTCACGGAGGAAATTGTTATCATCCCTCCGGGAGCATACTGTTCGGATGAGATGTGGTCTTTTCCGGCGGCGGCATCGGATACGACCGTATATGCATACGGCGTGTATGCAGAACGCCAGAAGGATCTGCGCATGCACGCCTATTTCCGCGGGGCAAGGAATGTGATGCTGAAAGGAATTCAGTTTGCGTTCCGTCAGCAATCCTGCGGTCAGGCATATGTACTGGAAAAGCTCCCGGACATGGCAGAGGACGGAAAGAGTGGCTGGGTTCGCATTGTAACGGCAGCCGGTATGATGAATGAATTCGGCAACACCAATCCTGCGTATTTCAATATTACCGCCATGGGCGCTCAGCGCGCGGGAACCTTCTACGCATACTGCGATACCGGCTTCTGGAAAATTGAGGCACCGGAGGAAGATGGTACTCGCCTGATGCAGGTAGCGGCGGATGTATACAAGCGTCTCGAGATAGGAGATATTCTGACCTGCCGCGCATGCAACGGACACACCACTATGGCGGTGGAGGGCGGCTGTGAGAATATAGCTTTCTACGATCTTACCATGTATGGTGGCGCGGCCGGATTTGCCTGGGTGGAGCATGACAATAAAACAGCCACCACATACTACCGTGTTCTTAACACCACCCGTACCGGGGAGCTGATTACCGAGGAAGAATACGATCGGTATCGTGCGCTTGAGAAAAAATACGGCGTATCACTTGAGATCAGCCGTGACGAGCTGGGGCGATTCCGCGGTTCGCCCGCCCATATCGGTTCGATAGACGCCACACACACCACCCGTTGCGCACAGGGCTCAATCTGCATCAGCTGTCTGTTTGAGAACATGTGCGATGACGGGACCAACCAGAACCATACGCATGGTCGATTGGCAGATGTGACCGATAATAAGGATGGCACCACGACCATCACCTACAAGGGAAATCTTTCGCATTATGCGCACGAGGTCGGCAGCCGTACGGCAAACGGCTTCTGTGCAGATTTCCGCACGGGTGAACGTGTGTATGTTTACACGGCAGGCGGCCAGCTTGTCTGCGACGCGCCGGCGTTGAGCCCGACAGAGCATGTCGGAAAGGCTGTGGCGCCTGAATATAATACGGAGTATGAAATCCGGAAGGTCAAGGTGGCGACCGATGCCGTAAACTTCCGCGCACTGGACGGATACGATCTGAGCATCAATCTGTTTGATTCGGATAAAAAGGTTCTGATTGATAATATGTCCAAGGCGTCGAACGGCTTCATTTTTGATAATGTGATGGTACGGAACATCCGTTCCAGAGGGCTGTTGATCAAAGCGTCGGATGCCAAGATCGTCAACTGCAGCTTTTATAATATCGGCATGAGCTGCGCGGCGATTCTGTATGAGATTTATTGGGGCGAATCGGGTGTTACCGAAAACCTGGAAGTTTCGCGCAACCTTTTTGATCATACCGGATATTTCCGCAACATCGATCACTATGCACCGATTGCGATCGAGGGCCTTGGCTCACGTGTGGATGAAGATTACCTGCTGTACAAGAACATCCTGATTACCGACAATGTGATCCGCAATCGTACAACCGATTATGCCGTGTATGTGAACTCTGCAAAGGGTGTCGTGATACGGAACAACGATTTCGGCACCGTGAATGAAATCGGAAATCACTTCAAGACCGATATTCATCTGAACGGTGCTATGAATATTGAGATTTCCGATAACATGTATTCGGATCCGACGGCTACACGCACCGAGGCAATCCGCGGCGAACATATCCGGAATATATATGGTACAGATGTGATGGTGAACGGGAAATCCCTGCTTCCCGACGCGGAATAAGAGATTCGTCCAAGCAAAACCATAACCGAAAAGGACACGGGCCGGGGGAGTTTTCCCCCGGCCCGTTCTGCGTCCGGAACAGAGGAATTCCCATGCGCAGGCTTCTGTTGACAAATCCGGAGGAAAATGGTACAATACCTAAGAAGGATCCGGCCGTTCCTTGGTATCACCGGAGAATGCCCAGAACCAGAACCGGTGTGTTTCCCGGTTTGCTTGTAAGCCTGGCGGAAAGCAATGCTTGGGATGCGGCACATCGGATAGCTTCTGGATGCAGAAAATATGAGAACGGATGCATAGTGGTATGGCGGAACAGACACAGTAAAATTTGTGCGGATCCCGGTATAAAACCTGTCCGTTCGGTCGGCATTTTGCGGCAGAATCGACAGAGGCAGGCATCGGAAAGGCGGATGGAGAATATCCGGAAAGCAGCAGGAAACGGGAAATGCGGATAATGGGAATAGACCCCGGGTTGGCCATTGTCGGCTGGGGCGTGATACAGCGGATCAACGGAATGACATTTGCTCCGGTGGCGTACGGTGCAATCAACACTCCTGCACATTGCATGACAAGCGAGCGTCTTTCGATGATTTATCGGAATATGAATCTTCTTCTGGAGAAATACCATCCGGATGAAATGGCAGTAGAAGAGTTGTTTTTCAACACCAACCGCACGACGGGAATTGCGGTAGCCGAGGCCCGCGGCGTTATTTTGCTGTCGGCCGCGCAGCGCGGCATTCGGATCGGAGAATATACACCTTTGCAGGTCAAGCAGGCAGTTGTGGGATATGGCCGCGCGGAAAAAAAGCAGGTCATTGCCATGGTGACACGGCTTCTCAATCTACCATCGCCACCTCGCCCGGATGATACAGCGGACGCCATTGCACTGGCGCTCTGCCACGGACAAAGCATCCATTCGTTTCTGCACGGCGTAGGAGCGCCTGAATAAAAGGGAAAAATACATGTGGATTGCACAGAATTGGGAAGACTATGTTTTGTTGGATGCTTCGGATGGAGAACGTCTGGAAAAATGGGGAAAATACACATTGATCCGACCGGATCCTCAGGTGATCTGGAAAAACCGTCGTGTCTCGCCTTGGTGGAAGAGAGCAGATGCGCGGTACCGGCGTTCATCCTCCGGTGGCGGAGGATGGGAAGGAAACCGATTGCCGGAAGACTGGGAAATCCGATATCGTAATCTCCGCTTCCGTATACGTCCGATGGGATTCAAGCATACGGGACTTTTCCCGGAGCAGGCGACCAACTGGGACTGGTTTTCGGAACGGATACGTGGCGCCGGGCGGCCGATCCGTGTACTGAACCTGTTTGCGTATACCGGCGGAGCGACGGTAGCAGCCGCTGCCGCCGGAGCTTCGGTGTGTCATGTGGATGCGGCGAAGGGAATGGTGGCGGCGGCACGGGAAAATGCAGCACTGTCCGGTCTCTCCGGGGCGCCGATCCGTTATATTGTCGACGACTGCAGGAAATTCATTGAGCGGGAATTGCGGCGCGGTAACCGCTATGACGGGATTATTATGGATCCACCTTCCTACGGGCGCGGTCCCACGGGGGAAGTATGGCATCTTGAGGAGAGTATTGACGGTTTTGTTGCACTGGCGGCCGGTCTTCTGAGCGAGAAACCGCTGTTTTTCCTTTTGAATTCCTATACAACCGGACTTTCGGCATCTGCCATGAAATATATTACGGATATTCACATTGCTCGTCCGAGACACGGAAGCACGGCGGCAGAGGAAATCGGCCTTCCTGTAAAGGAAAGTGGGCTTTGTCTGCCATGTGGGAGCAGTGTCAGATGCTGCTTTGATTGAGCGGCCTACAGGAGAAATGCGGAAGCTATGAGAAACTTTATCGAAACGGAGCACCTGCAATATTTTTACGATGACGTTGACAGGCAGGCAGATCTTGCGCTGTCAGACGTCTCATTGACGGTACGTGAGGGCGAGTATGTGGCCGTTCTCGGACATAACGGATCCGGGAAGTCTACGCTTGCCAAACTGCTCAATATGATTCTGATTCCGACGGGAGGAAGAATCTGGATTGACGGCCGCGAAATTACAGATCCTGCCTTCAGCGAGGATGACATGTTCGCTGTGCGGCGGGATGTCGGTATGGTGTTTCAGAATCCGGACAATCAGCTGGTAGCAACGGTTGTCGAAGAGGATGTGGCATTCGGCCCCGAGAATCTGGGAGTGCCGCGTGAAGAAATCCGACGCAGGGTGGACGACGCTTTGCGTATTGTCGGCATGGAAAGCTATGCGCGCCATGCACCGCATCGGTTATCGGGCGGGCAGAAGCAGCGTGTGGCAATTGCAGGTATTATCGCCATGATGCCGCGCTGCATTATTTTTGATGAAGCGACCGCTATGCTGGATCCGCTTGGTCGCCGTGAGGTCATGCAGACCATGGACCTTTTGAATCGGGAGTACGGTATCACCATTCTGAATATCACCCATTATATGGATGAGGCGGCTCATGCTGACCGCATTGTAGTGATTAACGACGGGAAAGTGTATATGGATGGCACTCCGACAGAAATTTTTTCGCAGATAGAGCGACTTCATGCGGTGGGTCTTGAAGCACCGCAGGGGACCGAGCTTCTTCATGCGCTGCACACGGACGGATACGATCTGCCGGAAGGATGTGTGGACGAGTCCGCCTGCGTCGAGGCGTTGATCCGTGTTTATAAGGAGCACACGGCATGAATCTATTGGAATTACAGGACGTTTCCTATGTGTACAGCGAGGGAACGCCGTTTGAAATGGTGGCGCTGCATCATGTCAGCGTGGGATTCGAAAAGGGAAGCATTACCGGATTGATCGGACATACCGGCTCCGGCAAATCCACCCTTGTACAGTTACTGAACGGATTGCTGCGACCGAAGCAGGGGAAAATCCTTCTGGACGGGGAAGATATATGGGCCAAGCCCAAAGAGATCCGGAAGATACGTTACCGCGTGGGGCTTGTGATGCAATATCCTGAATATCAGCTGTTTGACGAAACCGTGCGGCTGGATATAGGATATGCATTGCGGAACATGTCGCTGCCGGCGGAGGAGATCGCTGAGCGTGTGGAAGAAGCGGCGGCGTTTGTACACCTGGACAGTCACCTGCTGGATCAGTCCCCTTTTGCTTTGTCTGGCGGGCAGAAACGGCGTGCAGCCCTGGCAGGGGTCATTGCCATGCGGCCGCAGGTTCTGGTTCTGGATGAGCCGGCGGCCGGACTGGATCCGATCGGGCGTTCGGAGATTCTTGGCGGGCTCCGCAAATATCAGGAATCTTTCGGCGGAACGGTTATATTGGTCAGTCACAGCATGGAAGACATGGCACAGTATTGCGACCGTATTGTGGCTATGAATCATTCCGAAGTGTTTATGACCGGCACGGTGGAGGAAGTTTTTTCCCATGCGCAGGAACTGTCGGATATCGGACTGGATATTCCTTCCATCGCCCGTATTGCGCTCCGGTTGCAGGCGGCAGGAATTCCGTTGCAGGGCAGTCTGTATACGGTATCCGGTGTCCGCGAGGCGTATCTGCGCGCCATAGCGGAGGCCCGACAGATGAAAGCACCGTCGGAGGGAGGTGACCGCCGTGTTTAAGGATGTCACGCTCGGTCAGTATTTCCCGGGTGATTCTGTGATTCATCGGATGGATCCACGCGCCAAAATTATTGCATCGATTCTGTATATTATCGCTGTGTTCTGTGCCAGAAATATAATTTCTTTTGCCGCGTTAGCGGCTTCCGCTCTGCTTCTTATACTGATCAGCAGAATATCGATGATGACGGTTCTGCGCGGACTGAAGCCCATTCTTTTTATCCTCGTATTTACGGCGCTGATCAATATTTTTCTGACAAGAAGCACGGAAGAGGCACCGCTTTGGCAGGCAAATATACCGGTCTTTTCCTGGAATTGGCAGCCGTCTATCTATCGCGAGGGAATCCTGCGTGCCATTTTCACAGCTCTGCGCGTGATCGTTCTGATTATCGGTACAAGTATATTTCTGACATATACCACCTCTCCGATCACACTGACAGACGCAATCGAGGAGCTTCTATCTCCGTTGAAACTCTTACACGTACCGGTTCATGATTTTGCTATGATGATGACCATCGCCTTGCGATTTATTCCGACGCTGATTGAGGAAACCGAAAAAATCATGAATGCTCAGAAGGCGCGCGGTGCGGATTTTTCCAACGGGTCGCTCGTGCAAAGAGCCAAGGCGCTGCTGCCCGTGCTGATTCCGCTTTTTGTTTCGGCCTTCAAGCGGGCCGGGGATCTGGCCATTGCCATGGAGTGCCGTTGCTACCGGGGGGGGGAGGGACGTACAAAACTGCATAAGCTGGAATACCATTTTTCGGATTTTCTGATTTTGTTTTTGGTAGTTGCTTTTATGGCAGGAATTTTCGTTATCAACCACTACAATCCGATGGGAATCGGTATCTGACGGCAATAACATGAAAAGATACGTTGTGAAAATACGGTATACAGGGACTGCATTTCACGGTTTCCAGGTGCAGCCTGTGCTTCGCACTGTGCAAGGGGAAATGACACGGATCGCGCAGACCGCCTTCCGTACCCCGTGTCGTGTTACGGGGTGCAGTCGCACCGACAGCGGAGTGCACGCAGAAGAATATTTTCTTCTGCTCGAAATCGGGGATGCGGCGGATACACCGCCGCCGGACCGCCTTTTGTATGTTCTGGAACCCTATCTGCCTGAAGATATATCGGTGCTTTGTTCATGCTTGGCACCAGAGGGCTTTCATCCGCGATACAGCGTTGCGGAGAAAGAGTACTGTTATCGGATCTGGAATGCAGCGCGGCGGGATCCGCTCCGGGCGCATCGCGTCTTCCATTATCCACGCCCGATTTCAGAGGCGGCACTCTGCGAGATGAACCGTGCTGCTGCATTGCTTTCCGGACGTCAGGATTTCCGTGCGTTTATGGCAGAAGGGGGAAATACGGAAAAGAGCACCATCCGCACGGTATCCCGCTTTTTTTGCAGACGGCTTGGGGATATCGTGGAGGTAAATATCCGGGCGGACGGCTTTTTATACAATATGGTGCGGATTCTGACCGGCACACTGCTGGAGGTGGCCGCCGGTCGTATGTGCGCCGACGATATGCCGGATATCCTTGCATCGGGGAATCGTTGCCGTGCGGGAATGACGGTGCCTCCGGACGGCCTGTATCTTCACCGCGTTTTCTTTCCTGCCGGTTTTTTGCCGGATTTCATGACAAGTCCCGCGTTTTCGGAACCGTAGTTCCGGAGCAAAGAGGAAAAGGCGCCGCATGTATATGCGGCGCCTTTTGCTTCCATAAATTGCGTTTTGCGTTTCTGTGGGAATTGGGTATACTGTAAACAAAAAACATGCGCATAAGGATTCTGTACAGAAAATGAAAATAGAAGCAAAACACAAAAGGGAAGCAGGGTCATATGAAAAAAGTGGAAGGGGATTCCGGATATTCCGGCGTATTCTTCTGGGGATTGTGATTGCAATTCTTGCGGTGCTGCTCACGGGAGTCAGTATCTTGGGGATTGCGTACCTGCGAACCGATTATTCCGCGGATGAACAGTTGTTTGAAATGGCAAAAGGGGCGCGCACTACCCGTTTTTTTTACAATACGGCAGAACATTTCCCGGCAGGAATCGGTGAATCGTCATTGCCTTCTCGCTTAAAGGATCTGCAACTTTATCCGGAGGAAAACGCAAAGGATGGAATTCTGAAAGGATATATTGCGGCAGAAATCGAAGGCCAAAGCGTCAGCGGTGGCGAGAAAAGCATATGGTGTTCTTATGAGGACATTCCCGTGCATCTGCGGAATGCTTTTGTAGCGATCGAAGACAAGCGTTTTTTTCTTCACGATGGCGTGGATTGGTCCCGTACCTTGCAAGCGGCGGTCAACTGTGTATTCCGGTACGATGACCGATTCGGAGGTTCTACGATTACACAGCAGCTGATCAAAAACATCTCGGCGGACAGTGAAATTACGATTGCCAGAAAACTGCGGGAAATCTGCCGCGCGATTCACCTGGAATCGCATCACAGCAAAGAGGAAATTCTGGAGCTGTATCTGAATGTGGTTCCGATGTCGCAGGGGTGCATAGGAGTGGGAGCAGCAGCGGCGCGCTATTACGGGAAGGACGTACAGGATTTGACACTGTCCGAGGCCGCCTCTCTCGCAGCAGTAACCAATTCGCCGACCAGATACGATCCGATAACCTCCTCCGAAAACAACCGTCAGCGCCGGAACCTGATTCTTTCCGAGATGCAGAAGCAGGGGATGATTGCTGCAGGAGAAGCGGAGGCAGCAATGTCAGAAACTCTCACGGTTATCGGTAGCGCAACAGAGCATCCGTCCGTATACAATTGGTATATCGAGACCGTACTGGATGATGTGATACGGGATCTTATGGCCAAGCGAGGGCTTTCGCATGAGGCGGCAGTAAAATTGGTATATCATGGAGGGCTTTCGGTATATACGTTGATGGATGCGGAAATACAGCAGACGTTGGAGTCTTATTTTTCAGAGTATCGAAATCTTCCGACCGCCTGTCGGGACGGCATGCAAATGGGAATGACAGTGATGGATCCGCATACCGGGGATCTTCTGGGGATCATAGGAGCGGTGGGCGAAAAAACCGAAAACCGTCTGCTCAATTATGCAAGTGGTGCGTTGCGGGCTCCTGGGTCCGCGATCAAACCGCTTTCGGTATACGGGCCGGCACTGGAAGAAGGACTGATTGATTATGGGAGCGTTTTTGACGATGTCCCGCTACGATTTATAAAGAATGGAAGCGGATATACCCTGTGGCCGCAGAATTCCCCCGCCGTATACAGCGGGCTGACCGATCTGCCGCATGCCATTGCGCAGTCGAAAAATACGGTGGCTGTTCGAGTTTTTGAAAAATTAGGAGCGGAGACGTCGTACGCGTATATGACCCGCCGTCTCGGATTTGATACGCTGGTGCGTTCGCGCCGCACAGAGGACGGCGGAAAAATCACCGATCTGGCATCCGCGCCGCTTGCGTTGGGGCAGCTTTCGGACGGTGTGAGCGTGCGTGCCATGACGGCGGCTTATTGTGCCTTGGCCGATGGTGGTATGTACCATACACCGCGCACGTATGTATTGGTTTTGGACGGACAGGGCAAGGTTCTTCTGGAAAATCCGGGAGAGGAGCATCGCGCATTCAGTGAAACGACTGCGTGCCTTTTGACCGAACTTCTCCGCGGCGTTGTGGAAAACGGCACGGCAGCATCGGTGCGATTGGATGAAAAAGTAGATGTGGCAGGGAAGACCGGCACATCGGGCGAAAGCCGGGATAAATGGTTTATCGGATATACGCCGTATCTGACGGCAGGGATATGGTGCGGGTATCCGGACGGGAACCGGAGCGTAACGGCGGGGGGCCCCACACATTTGGAGGTATGGGATGCCGTTATGGAACAGCTGCATGAAAAAATCATACCGGAAAACGAAGAACCGACAGCGTTTCAACTGGCAGCGGGACTGGTCCGTGCGGCATACTGCCGGGATTCCGGCGGAATCCCCTGTGAGGCCTGCCGGCTGGATCCACGCGGAAACCGGGTCTCCATTGGTCTGTTCGTACGCGGTACCGAGCCGAAAGAAGCATGTCACTGCCATATTGCCGTGGATTATGACACAGAAGGGGGAGGAATTGCCTGCCCATCCTGCCCGTTATCTGCGGTCAGGAAGGTGGGATTGCTGTATCATACCAGCCGTGATTTTCCCGTGCAGGTATATGTTACGGATGCGCAATTTGTGTACCGCCCCATAGAAAGCATTCCCGAATTGCGCCGAAAGGATTGCGCGTTCTTCGCGCACACACTGTCCCCCGGTCATTACGTTGGTATCAGCAAAACACAGGACGGACATCAGTATAACGCGTGGTGTTGCGACGTACACAGCCACGTGGAAGCCCCTCAGCCGGATCCGCAAACAAAAGAGCCTGAATATGAAGATATGGAGCCGTATATTCTACCGGATCGCTTCCGGGAATATATTCGACAGCGAAGAGGAGCCTATCCGTTTTGAAAAAAGCCTTGACAAACTTCCGTATCATGCGATATAATTTATACAGATAAGAACAGTCTGTTTGATCAGAGGAGGTTGTCATGACAAAGGTTCTGATTCGCTTATCTTCCATCGAAGACGTTCGTACTTTCGTATCGGCTGTGCTCAATTTCGACTATGAGATTGATTTGTGCTCGGGACGGTATATTATCGATGCCAAGTCCATCATGGGTATATTCAGTCTGGATCTGATGAACCCGATTCAGTTGGTAGCGCATACCGATCAGCCTGGGGATTTGCTGGAAAAAATCGGGAAATTTATTGTAAAGCAATAAGGCTCCCGTATCCACTCCGTGTGCAAGGCAAGTACGCGGCATCCAGGAAAACGAAAAGCCCGCGGCTCCTTTTCCATAGGAGCCGCGGGCTTTTTTCGCGCTGCCATCCAGTGCCCGTATCACAGGGACTAAGGTTCTTTTCCGATATCGTCGTCTTCCTGTGCCTGTATCAACAGACGGTACAGTTGACTTTTTCCCATGCCATATTCTTTTGCAACCCGCTTGATGCTCTCCATACGACTGATTCCCTCATGCAGGCAGTAGGCTTGTACACGCGCTTCCGCATCCTGTATGGAAGGCGGGGAAGATGCAGTTTGGGAAGCAGACTCTGCGCATACGTCAGATGTGCGCGTATTGCCTTCTATGACCAGTACATATTCACCGCGGGGGGCACGCGTGCGGAAGAAGGCAATGGAATCCGATAGAGTTGTACGAATCACTTCTTCATTTATTTTCGTTAATTCGCGGCAGATGGATATTTTCCTGTCACCAAGCACCTGATAGAGATCTGTGAGCGTCAGAAGGAGCCGATGCGGCGCTTCGTATAGAATCATGGTGCGGGTCTCCCGCTTTAATGCTTCCAGATATTTTTTCCTTTCTTTCCCGTCGCTTGGCAGAAATCCGTCGAATACAAAACGGGTGGTGGAAAGGGCCGAAAGAGCAAGGGCGGATACCAACGCACAGCATCCCGGAACGACCGTAACGGGAAGATTGGCCTCCGTTGCCATACGGACCAGATCCTCTCCCGGGTCGCTGATGGCAGGCATGCCTGCATCGGTGATCAGCGCGCAGGACGCCCCGGCGGCAAGGCGCGCTACGATTTCCGGGCCGCGTGTTTTCCGATTGTGTTCATGATAGCTGACCAGAGGTCGGCGGATCCCGAAGTGTGTCAGAAGACGAAGGGAATTTCTGGTATCTTCCGCGGCAATGAAATCTACCTCGGATAGGACTTTCTTTGCCCGGTCAGAAAGATCCGAAAGATTCCCGATCGGCGTCGCGACAAGATACAGCGTGGATGCCTGTACACGGTTTTTGTTTTCCTGCGTGTTTTCCGGACTTGCCGTTCCGGTCATGGATTCCTTTTGCATAGGGGCCTCTTTCGTATCGTTTTATTCATATAGCTGTGGCAGGATATCTCCGTTATAGACGGCAATCATATCGTCAGAAAAAACCATATTATCCGAAGAACGGTAAAGGAAAAGCGGGCGTGTGATCTGCAACCCGGCATGACCGCCGGCTACGGCCTCTGTCAGGATCAGAGAAGGTTTTGCCCGGGGATGGGAGTGAACCAGTGTCAAGCGTTTCGGTGTCAGGCGATTTTCCGCTAAGGAAGTGTAGAGTTCCGGCAAGCGTTCAGGCCGGAAGACGCAGACAAATTTTCCGCCATAGCGCAACAGGCGTGCGGCCGCGGCGCAAAAATCCGCAACCGTGCCGTTTTCTTCGTGGCGGGCGCAGCTTTTTCCCGGATTGCGATTTTTTTGCCCGCTGTCCGCGCATAGATAGGGAGGATTGGCAAACACAAGGTCTGCCCATCCGCGAGATTTCCCATCCGCAGCGCAAAAACGCAGATCGGCGTGCAGGACCGTCAGACGATCTTCCACATGGTTCAGAATTGCATTGCGGCGGATCAGGTCTGCATAGTCGGATTGGATTTCAATACAAAGGACTTTTGCGAATTTCTGTCGGAAAAGTCCGAGCAGAGAGACGATTCCGCTTCCACCGCCCAATTCTGCCGCAATAGCATCCGGCCGTTTTCTCAGATACGAAGCAAGGAGGAGCGCATCGGTACCGAACGTAAGTCCGTCGGTTTTCTGAATGAGCCGGATATGGTCATTGACTTCGTCCAGCCGCTCACCCGGGCGGAGGATATCGGAACTATCAGAGGACACAGAACAAGCTCCTTTCGGGGAATGAGTCGGTGCGAATAAAAAGGAGGGGAAAGCCCCCTCCGTTCGGATAAAGGAAATCGGATCAGCCTTCCTTAACGGGAGCGCCGACCGGGCAAACGCCCGCACAGGAACCGCACTCAACGCATTCATTGGCGTCGATGACATATTTCCCGTCTCCTTCGCTGATGCAGCTGACCGGGCATTCGCTTTCGCAACTGCCGCAGGCAATGCAATCATCGGTGATGATGTAAGCCATGGGTAAACACCTCCTATGTGCTGTTGGATGAAAATATTGTATCATATTTTGCAGAAAAATCAAGGGCTTTTTCTAAAAAACGAAAAACCATGTTATGGAGTATTTTCTCCGTTCGGATGGGAGGAAGAGGTGTTCTTTTTCCCTCCGCGGCGATTCCGTATCCTTGTGCGATTTCGGTTTGCGGAATTGTCGACGGTTGTTGCATCCTCTGCCTGCAGCGTCGCTGCGGCAGAAGGAAGACTTTTCCTTTTATCCTTATCCGAGCGACGTTTTCCCACCTGTCTGTCGCTTTTTTCTTCTTTTTTCAACGGGGGCTCCGATTCGGATACAAGAGCGTCTCCGCTGTCAGAAATGTCGGATGCACTGACACTGTCTGTTTTTCCCTTGCCACGCAGAATTTTCACATCTGTACAAGCATATAGTTTAGGTGTGTCGTTCTTATCGTCGAGGCGGACCTTGACAAGCCCCAGCAACGGTCGAGTTTCCACAACGGTTCCGATACCGGCAGGTGTGCTGACCACGGAACCGTTGGGAGGCGTGCAGCGCAGCGCTTCTTCGTAAGCATCGTGCTCATAGCGCAGACAGCACATGAGACGTCCGCACGCGCCCGAAATTTTAGCGGAATTCAAAGAAAAGTTCTGCTCTTTTGCCATTTTGATGGAAACCTGTGCAAAATCGGACAGGAAAGTAGAGCAACAGAAAGGACGGCCACAGACACCGAATCCGCCCATCATTTTGGCTTCATCGCGGATCCCGATCTGACGCAACTCAATTCTGGTGCGAAAGACCGAGGCCAGGTCCTTGACAAGATCCCGGAAGTCGACGCGGTTTTCGGCCGTGAAGTAAAAAAGCAACTTGCTCCTGTCAAAGGTGTATTCGGCACTGACTAAGTCCATCTCAAGGCCGTGCTTTTTTATTTTTTCCCGACAGATGCCAAGTGCCTCTGTTTCCAGGCGCCGGCTTTCTTCCTGATGCGACAGATCCTCTGCGGTTGCCTTTCTTACAATAGAGCGGAGGGGAGAGACAATCTCGCTTTTCCGGACCATGCGATTGGCTATGGTAACGACTCCCAACTCCATACCGCGTGCGGTTTCTCCGATAGCAGAATCTCCTGCTTTGAGTTGCAGTCCTGCAGGGGAAAAATAATAGGTTTTTCCCGCCGGCCGGAAGCGCAACCCAACGATTTCGACATCCGGTTCGGATTCGGTCTCCGGCATGTCCTCCGAGGGCAGCAGAATTTGCTGCTCAGACATAGTACTTACGGTGCGGTCCTGTTCTGTGGACCTGTCATTTTCCTGATTCATTGTATACCTCTTGCTATGGGCTATTTTATTCGCGCGGAGAAAAGCGCGTCGGAAAGAGAAGTGAATACCAGTGCGAGATTGGCATTTTGTTCCACCTGTGTAGCGGTTTCCAGTATGGCCGCACCGACGGAGAGAAGGTTTCGCATGCCGAATGTATCGCACAACGCAAGCGCAGCTTCTCTTCGTCCGAAAAAGCAAAGCGGAACCTGCTCGTCCTTTTTCAGTAAAATCAGATCCCGGACCGCCAGAAGAAAGAGTTGCAGTGCAGAAAGCAGCTCTGCCCGTTTCTGGGGCAGCGCCGTTACAGCTTCGTAGAGAACGGGAACCCCGACCTTGGGATGCAGTGCCTGCAATAATGACAGTACGGTTTTACGTGCAGCAAGTACAGCGGCTCCGTCTTCTGTTGTAAACAGATCCAGTGCTATACCGGGCGAACCACCGGCAGCGGCAATAAGATCATAAAAGCGGTCGGGATCTTCGGATTGCATGGTACGAGCTGAAGGGGTGCGCGACAGCACAAAGTCCGAAAGCGCCGAAGGTGTAAAAAGTTCAGTACGGAGTATCTGAACGCGACTGCGAACCGTAGGAAGCATGGCAGAGGCGTTACGGCAAAGAAGAAGGATTGTAACATTGTCCGGCGGGGATTCCAACATGATCAGCAATGCATTTTGCGCGGCGGGAGTCATGGTGTCAGCATCCTCAATGATATATACCTTCCGATCGAATTCGGTAGGGGAGAGGAACATGTCTTCTTTGATCCGCCGTACGGCCTCGATGCCGATGGTGGCCGCGCCGTCATTTCCGACCAGAATCAGATCCGGCGTATTGGCCGCCAGTATTCTGCGGCACGCAGGACAGCACCCGCAGGGAAGCGGCTGATTTTCATCGTGAAGCGCCTGGCAGGAAAGAGCGGCGGCGATCGCACGGGCAAGCGTTTGTTTGCCGGTCCCTTCTGCACCCTGAATCAGAAAGGCGTGGGAGAAGCGGCCTTGCAGAATCTTTTCACCGATCTGCTGCCGGAGCGCATGGTTTCCGTACAGGGTGGGAAAAAACTCTTTCAAAATATCTCCTTTCATGCAGGCTGCAAAGAACGTCTGTGCACAAACATATTTCCGCAATACAAGAATAATATATACTGTAATTATACCAAATTTTCTTACGATTGTCAATGGGCGCAATGCGGCGCATGAAAAAGTGTGGTAAAGAAAGAAATGTTTTTTAAGAAACCCCTTGATTTTGGAAAAGAACCGTGCTATACTAATACAGGTTTGCTGTAAACAGAATAACAGAACAGTCCTCTGCATTGCTCTGCATGAATGTTCGGAGAGAAAAGGAGGAATCATAAAATGGATATGATTCAGGCTTTTGTGAATGAGCAGATGAAGACCGAAGTTCCCGCTTTCAACATTGGTGATTCGGTCCGTGTACACAATTTGATCAAAGAAGGCGAAAAGGAGCGGATACAGGTATTTGAGGGTACCGTGATTGCTAAGCGGAATGGTGGCATCTCGGAGACTTTCACGGTTCGCCGCATCTCCTACGGTGTCGGTGTCGAGAAAACCTTTCCGATCCACTCACCGCATGTTGCGAAGGTGGAGGTTACCCGTCAGGGTAAGGTCCGGCGGGCAAAGTTGTTCTATCTGCGTGACAGAGTCGGTAAAGCCGCTAAAACAAAAGAAAAAATCTGATTGTGTCGGTATTCTGCCGATACGAAAGCCGCTACGACCGATCTCGTAGCGGCTTTCTCCGTTGTCCGCAGATCAACCCATGTGGTCTTTGAGCTGCCGTCCGCCCAGAATATGGAAATGCAGGTGTTGTACGGATTGACAGGCATCGGCACCGCAGTTGCTGATGATACGGAATCCTTCGGTCAGTCCGAGTATCCGCACAATTTCCGGAATACAGGCAAAAATATGGGCGACAATTTCGCAATTCTCTTCGGTAATGTCAGCGACAGAAGCAATGTGTACACGTGGAATAACGAGAACGTGCACGGGCGCCTGCGGATGAATATCCCGGAAGCAAAGGATACGGTCGTCTTCATATACGATGTCCGATGGAATTTTTCCGGCAGCAATGTTGCAAAATAAACAATCCTCCATACAGCAGCGAGCTCCTTTGAATGGTATAAAGTGCCGTCCCCGGCCCTCTTACATTATAACAGACAGAGAAGGAAAAAGCAAGAATACGGATCATGATGATGGAAAAAAGCGAAACACTTCCGGACATATCGGAAGATATATGGGATTGCCTGCGGCGGGAATCCAGACCGCTTGTTGTGTACGGGACCGGAGATGGAGCGGAAAAGCTGATTACGCGGCTTTACAATCTGCGGCTCCGTCCCTCCGCAGTGTTTGCCAGCGACGGATTTGTCCGGGACCGCAGTTTCCTGCATTACCGGGTGGAAAGCTTTTCGGAAATATGTACCCGATGGAAAGAGTTTGTGATTCTGCTTGCATTCGGGACCTCACGTCCGGAAGTGTTGCGCCGGATTTATGATATGGCAGATCGATATCCGTTGTGGATGCCGGATCTTCCGATGGCGGGAGAGGAGTACTTTACAGCGTCGTTTTACCGCAGGCACCGTACGGAACTGGAACAGGTATATGCCCTTCTTGCAGACGAGCTTTCCCGGCAGATTTTTCTATCCGTGATCCGGTACAAGCTGACCGGAGATATCCGCCATCTGCGTGAGGGGTGTTGCAGCGAGGAAGCATGCTATGCCTGTCTGCGTTCCAGACCCATCCGACTGGCTATAGACGGCGGTGCATATAACGGGGATACGGTTTACCGTTTGTTTTGCTATCGTCCGGAGGTGGAAGAGGTTCTGGCTGTGGAGGCGGATCGTCGGAACTATAACAAGCTGGAGCGATATGCGGCATCGGATCCGGAGCATATTACAGCGTTTTACGGTGCATTGTGGCGGCATACGGGAACCGGTATGTTCGGCGCCAGTGGAAACCGCAATGCTTCCATGTACGGTGGTTCCTACGGCGCGTGCAGCGAGGAGGTTCCACTCCTGACAGTAGACGGGCTTGCTGTCGGACGGCATGTGGATTATATCAAATACGATATTGAAGGAGCGGAAGCGGAAGCATTGTACGGAAGCCGCCGGACGATACAGAATGACCGCCCGATGCTGGCGGTTTCCGTGTATCATCGCAGTGAGGATCTGTTTCGGATTCCGCTTTTGCTGCACGACTGGAATCCGTCGTATCGTTTTCGCCTCCGCCGTACCGAGTGCCTACCCGCATGGGAGATTACGCTGTATGCAACCTGACGTGAACAGAAAGGAATTGCCGGCCTTGCGGATCGAAGCCATATTGCATCGCAAGGGAGATACAGCATATCGGAAGACCGTTGTGCTTGCTGCTGTCCACGGAGAGATGGCAAGCTTTGTGCTTCCGCATCTGTCTGCACATGTGGAAATTCTGGATCACGGTCCATATCACATGCTTTTGGAAATGCAGGCAATCCATGAGGCAAGTCTTTTGTATGACGGGCGTCGTGTACGCTTGTCGGCAGAAGAGGAATACCGACATGCATTCTGTCATCCGGCCGATAATACAGAACATCCGGAGGAAGAAATTTCTCTATCGTTGCGTATGCTTTTTCCGACGAAAGGCCCCTGTCCGGACATGGAGGCAGGGAATAGGAGAAAGGACAGATACATATGATAAAGCGTGGAAAGCGGCCCGAACTTCTTTCGCCGGCGGGGAATCCGGAAAAATTGAAGGCGGCTGTTCGATACGGTGCAGACGCAGTCTATCTTTCCGGCCGTGCGTATGGGATGCGTGCAGCAAGTGAAAATTTTGATCTTCCGCAAATCCGGGATGCTGTAGCCTATGCACATGCAGCGCAGGTAAAGGTCTATCTGGCCGTTAATATTATGCCGCATGACCGGGAGTATCCTGGGTTGCAGGAATTTTTCACCCAGCTTTCTGATATACGGTTAGATGGATTGATCGTGGCGGATCTTGGCGTGATGAGCCTTGCAAAGGAAATGCTTCCGCATATACCGCTGCATATATCCACACAGGCCAATGTGCTGTCAGCTTCTGCCTGCCGGGCGTATGCCGCGCTGGGAGCGCAACGGATAATTCTGGGGCGTGAACTTTCGCTTGCGGAGATCCGGAATATCCGGCGTGCAGTACCGGAGGATCTGGAACTCGAATGCTTTGTGCATGGTTCCATGTGTATGGCGTACAGCGGCCGATGTTTGCTTTCATCGCATTTTACCGGACGGGATGCCAATCGCGGCGCCTGCGCACAACCCTGCCGATGGAAGTACCGTATCCGGAATACCCCCTGGGAGCTTGTGGAAGAGAAACGGCCCGATGATCCACTTCCCATTACGGAGGAAAACGGAGAGACCTTTGTGATGAGCTCGCGGGATACCTGCATGATAGCGCATATTCCGGAGCTGATCGAAGCAGGCATTGACAGTTTCAAGCTGGAGGGGCGGGTGCGCAGTGCGTATTATACTGCCGTTGTGACCAATACCTACCGTATGGCAATCGACGCATATGTATCCGGAGAACGCGAAACAGATCCCCGTTGGATACGCGAGCTGGACAGTGTCAGTCACCGTCCGTATCATACCGGCTTCTTTTATGATCGCCCCTCTGAATGTGCGAATACAGAGGAGGGGGCATCACCATCATCCGGGCGTCTTTTTCTGGCCGATATTGTGTCGTACGATCCGGAACGAGGAGAGGCCAAAATGCGGCAGCAAAACAAATTTTCGCGGGGGGATACGGTGGAGATCCTTCAACCGGGAAAAACAGGGCGTTCCTTCCGCGTGGAAGCATTGTTTGACGAAGCACATCTTCCCTTGGAAGCTGTGCCGCATCCTCATATGCTGTTTTTTATGAAAGTGCCGTTTCCGGTAGCAGCGGGAGATTTTCTCCGCCTGTCCGGAGAAGAAGGAGAAACGCGTGATACTTGAATATCTGAAAGCAATTCTGATTGGTATCGTAGAGGGCTTGACCGAATGGCTTCCGGTCAGCAGCACCGGGCATATGATTCTGGTGGAAAGTCTTTTCCCGTTTGAGCGCATGAGTGAAAATTTTTACGGGATGTTTCTTTATGTGATACAGCTCGCCGCCATTCTTGCTGTGATTGTTTACTTTTTTGAGAAGCTGAATCCGTTTTCGCGGAAAAAAACCGAGGCAGAGAAGAAAAGCACATGGACAATTTGGTGGCGTGTGCTGATCGGTATTCTTCCGGCCGGTATCATCGGGATCCTGCTGGATGACTGGGTGGAAGAGACAGTGATTGCCTCCGATTTCGGGAATATGGTAGTGGCGGCTGCATTGCTTGGGTACGGAATATTGTTTATTCTTATAGAACGCTTGCGGAAAAACAAACCGTTTCAAACAGATGCCGTAGAAAAACTGACGTGGAAAAATGCACTTTTTATCGGTTTTTTTCAATGCCTTTCCATTATTCCGGGAACCTCACGATCCGGTTCCACCATTCTGGGCGGCATGTCCCTCGGGGTATCCCGATCAGCGGCGGCGGAATATTCCTTTTTCATGGCGATTCCGATTATGCTGGGGGTCTCATTGCTGAAAGTAGGGAAATACGCCTTACGCGCCGCGGCGCAAGAGCCGGGGTATGCTTGCACGACCGACGAAATCGGATTGCTGGCCGTTGCCTCTGCGGTCTCATTCCTTGTATCCTTGCTGGCTATTCGTTTCCTGATGGAATTTGTGCGCAGGCACAGTTTTGAAGTATTCGGTTGGTACCGCATTGGGTTGGGACTTTTGGTGTTGCTGTATTTCGGACTGCTTGTCTGAGGGGACAGGATTTTTCTGCATAGCATTTGAGGACAGAAATAGGGCCCGTTGCCTGCTGAATCAGGTAACGGGCCCGTTTCCGTGCTGCAAGTTGCGTTTACTCCACAATAAGGACCGAACCGCTGGCAACCACATCCACAAGGCCGATGTAGGTTTTGCCACGGTTGACCGAAAGCGGGTCTCCCGCCGCATCGGTAAGGATCAACTGTCCATCTTGGCCGCGCGACCAGAGAATTTCAATATATCCGCCTTCCGAAACATAATAGCCGCGGCCGCCTCCTGTGACGTTCAGATCAAATTCCACGCCGGTGACTTTGTTATAAATGGAACTTTCACAGGTGAGAAGAATCAGATTGGTAAAGGCAAGTTGTTTTCCGTCCTGCCCATCTGTGTGCGCGACCGAATTTTGCATCCGCAGATACACATGATTTTCCTCGTCGTATACAAACTGCGAAACCTGGCGGGAGGAAAAGGGAATTACCACGCCTCCGGCCTTTCCGCCATTCGGAGTTACGGTTTTTCCGTAGGATACGTATTCATAGGGAACCGTTCCGCCGTTTTTCTCAAAATTTTCAAGAGCACCGGTCAGGCGTGTTCCGGAGGTAAAGAGATTGTGCGGCGCAAAGAGCGAAGAGTTGCGATAAAACACCGTGGATACGCTTTGTGTCAGATAATCCAGTGTATCATATTCCGGGTACACGACCGATGCATTGACATCGTTGGTTCCGGAATAGACCGAGACGGCACCGAACGAGTCGGCAACCGAGAGCAGATACGGCCGGGTTGCACGCACCGACCCGATCTGCGGAATACCCGCATAGGAATTGGTGATCATGACAAGACGCGTGATCCCGTTTTCAATGGGTGCTTCTATCAGGATTTCCGCAGCGCCTATACCGAACTGTGGCAAGGCATCTTCGGTATTTCCGATACAGATAGCGACAGGGCGGGTAGCGGATAAGTCAATATCCGATGCCAGCCCTGTCAAAGGATTATAGTAGGTAGGCATAACGGGCTTATTCGTTGAGGTATTTCCGGCGGTGGCGTTCTGGCTCGTATTGACAGATCCGGTTTGTTGATTGGAATTGTCCTGATTCTGATTGACCCCGCTCGGAATGAGTGAATAAAATGAACAGCCCGTAGCGCTTATGGATGCAACTACTAAGAGTGCAATCAATATAACCGTCATGCATCTGTAAGCTACACTTCTGTGTGCAGACTTCAAGATGTTTCCTCCTTAGGTTATATACCTTATTTTACACATCAGACGCGATTGAATCGTTCCAGCCATGCACTTCCCAGATCGAGTGCTTCAAACAACCCGTTGGCGCCCCCCTGTTTTTTGACTTCCTGACTTCCGTTTGTAGGAATAATCTGGATCATGATTTTATCGGGGAACTGTACATTCAGCTTTTCGTCCTTTTTGTAACTCATGATCATAAGGAAAAGAATGAACTTATCGGACATATCGCCGTAATAGAGTTCATTGCCCTGACGTACCAGTGGTTTTCCTTTATATTCCAGGAATTTTCCTTTGATCCCAACAACAGATTCGACCATGCATGTACTCCTTTTCAAAAGGTACTCAAACGTTTGTAGGAATATTTTACCGCATTTTTCCGGAAAAGTCAAGGGCTTGTCCGATTAAGATGTCGTCACAATCCGATCGGTTTTCCTATACGGAAGATAGCGAAGCAGGTCGGAAGGAGGGAGTGGCAGTCGGAAAAGCGAAGCATACAGGGTGTCTGCGCGAAGTGTGCGGTTTGCCTGAAGAAATGCATCATGCGGCAAATGCCGGTAAGCAGCCGGTTTTGTCAGAATGGAGATCGTGGCTTTTCTCCGCAGGCTTGCGAGCAATCGGCAGCCCCGATCGTTCATGGCGAGCACCTGGGTATAGAGCGGTGGTGCGTTCAGCATGTCGCGTGTAATCCCGAAAAACCCGCACAGCAAAGCACGGCGCAGATAGGCGTCGGTGTAACGCTTGGTGCGCAGTGCGGAAAAGAACGAGGAAGGATCTGCTGAAGTCGAAGCAAATTTCCGGACACGATGGGCGAGCCCTCCGGTCATACCATCGGTGGACAGATACGCTTCCACCGGCGCCAGTTGATAGTAGAGAAGTAGCTGCCGCATCAGAAAATCGTTATCTGCCGTTGATTTTCTTTCGGAAATTTCCTTTTGCAGGATATCTGCAGAACAGGAAGGCATGATCGTACGCAGCATTTCCCACTGGACGGTGTCCCCTGTACCGAGTATTTTCCGAAGGGCTTCTGCACTCGGACAGATACCATCCTTCGGAAGTGTATCGGTCCCGTGTGCTGCTCCCTCGCGTCGAAAGGCAACAGGCTTTATGGGGGCGTTTTCCCGCAGTATTGCTCGGATATACTCAATACCCAGCAGATTGTTCGGCTGACGCAGTATGGAAAGGTCTTCTTCCTTTCCGTAGAGCGCACGGTATACGGTTTCAATTTTAGCGGCGCAACCGATTCCGTTCCTTTCGCAAAGAGATGCGTATGCATTCCGGAATTCCGGTGCTTCTATTTTGGCAGCCAGAGAGAATAACCGGTCTGTATCTTCGCATTCTGCACCGAATGCGAGGAGATCGGTTTGGACGGCATTGGCAATGCGTACCGCCGCTTGTGCAAAACGCTCTGCACCGGCGCAGCAATAGGGAAAAGGAAGCTCCAGCACCAGGTCGGCTCCGCCCTCTATTGCGGCAGCTGCGCGGCTTTGTTTACATATAACGGCTGCCTCGCCGCGTTGGGTATAGTTGCCGCTCATGATACAAAGGATTGCAGTATCCTCGCCTTCTGAAAGACGGATTTTCCGGAGCAGGAGCGCGTGCCCTGCATGAAACGGATTGAATTCCGAAATAACGGCTGCTGTTTTCATAAAATTCATCCTTGCCTGGCTCTATATTTTCAAAAAACTGTTGAAATCGGAATAAAAATCTTATATAATACTGGATTGGAAATATACTTTTTTATACATAAAGCGGAGGGGTAGAGAATGAATGTATTGGTGGTCAATGCTGGGAGCAGTTCATTGAAGTATCAGTTGTTTGACACAGCAAAGAAACTCGTCGTAGCAAAGGGCTTGTGTGAGAAAATCGGCATCGATGGACCACAGACGATCGGAGCACTCACGCACAAGAATCTTCTGAACGGGAAAGAATATCATGCGGATCTGCCGATGGGAGATCATACCGCTGCTATCCAATATGTAGTGGATGTCTTGTTGCATCCGGAATACGGATGTGTGAGCAGTATGTCGGAGATTGAGGCGGTCGGTCACCGCATTGTGCACGGAGGCGCCTATTTTTCGGAATCGGTATTGCTGACGGAGGATGTCCTTGCCAAGCTGGAGCTGTGCCGCGATCTTGCCCCGCTGCACACAGGTGCACATATTCAGGGAATTCAAGGCTGCCAGAAGGTTATGCCGGGCACCCCGCAGGTGCTGGTCTTTGATACGGCCTTTCATCAGACCATGGCGCCGGAGGCGTATATGTACGGGCTTCCGTATGAAACATACGAAAAATACGCCATTCGCCGATATGGAGCGCATGGCACCTCCCATCGGTATGTAACGGGACGTATGCTGGAGATCCTTGGGAGAACCGAAAACACAAAAATTGTAACCTGTCATCTGGGTAACGGCTCCTCCATTTCCGCCGTCAAGGACGGAAAGGTGGTGGACACCAGCATGGGATTTACTCCTCTTGCCGGCGTGATGATGGGAACGCGTTGCGGGGACATTGATCCGGCGATCGTGCCGTTCCTCATGGAGAAGGAAAATCTGTCACCGGAGGAAATGAACACCTATCTGAACAAGAAGTGCGGCTTTCTCGGTGTGTCCGGTGTTTCGTCGGACTGCCGCAATATTTCAGATGCCATCCGGCAGGGGAATGCGCGCGCCGCGCTGACGCTGAATATGTTTGGCTACCAGATCAAGAAATACATAGGTGCGTATGCCGCAGCCATGAACGGTTTGGATGCCATTGTATTTACGGCTGGGATCGGAGAAAATACAGCTTCGGTAAGAGAGCTGGCTTGTACGGGACTTGAATATCTCGGCGTGTCGTTTGACAAAGAGGCCAATGATCATGTGCAGCGCCCGGTCGGCATTACCTGCCTGAGCAAGCCGGATTCCCGCGTTATGGTATATCTGATCCCGACCAACGAAGAGCTGGTCATTGCGCTGGATACAGAGACCATTGTGCAGGCATTGCAAAAATAAAGAGCTTTCCATAAAGAAAAAGAGCGGCACACCGCTCTTTTTCTTCTGTTGGATTGTGTGGTATCTTTATTCTATCACGGATCTTTGATTCTGTCAATCGTCATCTTTTTGAAGGAGACGGATGATTTTTCCGCATAGTACACTGGAAAAAGCCTCTTTTCCGGTAAAATCCATGGCATCGCCATACATTTTTTCCAAAGCAAAATGATATTTCCCCACTTCACGTAAAGACAATTCTGCTTCTTCCAGCATTTTTTTCCTTTCGTTGCTCAGGAGACGAAGGGTTCGCCTGTTTTCTGCGATGGCATCGGGCAACAAAAAGCGCTTCATATTGATGCGACGTGCGGGAGCAAGATCAGAAGGTTCGGTCAGGTAAACGGTGTCCGCTCCGGTGAGACAGATCGCCTCGGTAATTTGATCTGAGAAGCAAGAGGGGAAAAGGCCATAACGGTATACACCTTCGTCCCGCAATATATCCCGCATGGTATTCAGGAAAAAGCGCGCGCTTCCGAACGGATCGCTGACAATAACTACCTTGCTTGTTTTTATAGATGCATCCAGACGGACCTTTCCATTCATACCGAATGCGGACAGATAATGCGTTTCTTCGCACGGCTGCGGGGATATGGGAAGAAGGCGCAGCTCACGCGTGGCAGCCTTTTTCAGTTTTTCCCACCGTACACAGGATGTAAGTATTTTTTGCCGTTCTTCGTCTATGTCGCCAGCAATGGAAAGATAGCGGTATGCGCGTTGGTAGCATGCGGATTTCCTGTCGCACAGAGACAGAATCTCCTCCCGGTGTTTCATCAGAAGTTCCGAGTCCCAAAAGGCACCCAGATTGACAATCTCATCAATGGCTCCCGGAACATCTGCACAGCGCGTATGAGGTGCGGTCCCGTCAAGGACTGCAATTTTACGTTTTCCTTTGACTAAAACAACGCCATCCAAAGAAGCTGGATCGGAAGAGCAATAGATATAGGATACGGTAGCCCCTTCCTGTTCGGCCGCTTGGGCGATTTCACGCATCATGCGACTTTTTCCGGTTCCCGGACCACCTTTTATGACAAAAATGCGCGTAAATTTTCTGGAATCGTAAAATTCCATATGGTGGGACCGGAATCCAGTCCATCCGTTTGCAGACAGGAAAAAACCTTTTCCTCCGGCGCAACCCGGGGGTATCGGTTCTGTCGGACATTGTGACATAGCAGATTCCTCCTTATGTATGAGATATCAGTTTTATTTTATGAAGCATCTGTGCAGATGTGCATTTCCTGAAACCGAACTTGACAAAAAAATCCGAATCATATATAATAAATTGATAAACCACTTGCAAAACTACAAAAAACGGAGGCAGGATGTGATTACGGTAGGACTTACCGGCGGCAGCGGCAGCGGGAAGGGATCGGTTGCATCTTTTCTGTTGCGGAAGGGAACGGTTTGCCTGAACGCGGATGAAATGTATCATGCATTGACAAATACTTCGTCCCCCTGTGTGGCGGAGCTTGCCGAAAAGTTTGGCCCGTCGATCCTGATGCCGGGCGGCGGGCTTGACCGAACTGCCATGGCTTCTCTTGTGTTCTGCGGTGGCGATGAACAGAAAAAACGCTTGACGGTCCTGAATCGCATTACCCATCGGTATGTCAGAGAAGAATTGGAAAAAAAAATTGCGGAGAACCGTCAATGCGGGACGAAGTTCCTTATTCTGGATGTGCCGTTGCTCTACGAATCGGGGATAGATGCCTTGTGTGACTATGTGGTGGCAGTAGTGGCACCGTACAGTTTGCGCACAGAGCGGATCATGCGTCGTGACAAATTGACGGAACAGCAGGCAAAAGCGCGGATTGACGCGCAGCCGGAGGATGCATTCTATCTGGAAAAGGCCGATACGGTCATATACAACAACGGGAATCTGGAATGCCTCCGTGAGAGGGTGGAAGAAATATATAAAAAACTCCTGAAATTACCGGACACTTTATAGCGAAAAAACATACCCTCGGTTTTGGTTTGGCACCTCTGTTGCATACAATACGGTATACGAAGAAAAATACCGGCATACGGAGGCATATGAAGAGGAAAGAGGGTATTACGACATTTTTGTTGTTTCTGCTGATGGCAGAGCTGATGCTGCTCGGTTTCATGATCGTCGTACAGCATTTTTACAGGGTATATCCGTATTATGAACCTGAATGGATGGAGAAGGTATCTGCAGAGACAGGTGTCCCGGTGCCGTGGATCCTTTCCACCATAAAGGTGGAGAGCAATTTTGATACAGAAGCCGTATCTGTGAAGGGGGCCCGTGGTCTGATGCAACTGATGCCGGGAACCTTTCGCTGGTTGGCCGATCAGGATCCGCAGCGAGTGTACAGGATTGAGGACCCGGCGGACAATGTACTGCTTGGCGCGCGGTATCTTGCTTACCTGTACCAAAAATACGGCTCCTGGGATCTGGTGAGTGCTGCATATAACGCAGGAGACGGGACCGTGGACCGGTGGCTTTCGGACCCGCGTTACGGAGATGGTACAACCTTGCACACGATTCCGTATCCGGAAACCGAGCGTCATGTCCGGCGTGTCCGACGCGCCTATGAAATATATTGCAAACTGTATTTTGCGGATGAAATGTCGCATGAGAGGAGAGAAAACATGGAAGAAAAAACAGCAGGACAGAAGCTCAGTGAAGAGTTGACCTATCGCAAAAAGAATGTATATGAGGAAGCCGATGAAGCGCGTATCCGGGAAATCTATACCTATGCCGAGGGATATAAAGCGTTCCTGGACGCGGCAAAAACCGAGCGGGAGGCTGTTCGGCGCGGTGTGGCAATGGCGGAGGCGGCGGGATACACGAAATACCATCTCGGTGATCCGCTGCAGCCGGGGGACTGCCGATACTTCAATAACCGGGATAAAAGTCTGATCCTGTTCCGGATCGGCCATTTCGACATTGAAAAAGAAGGGGTGCGTATTTTGGCGGCACATGTGGACTCCCCACGGCTGGATCTGAAACAGAATCCGCTGTACGAAGAGGCGGGAATGGGCTTCTTCAAAACGCATTATTATGGCGGAATCAAGAAGTATCAGTGGACGGCGATCCCGCTTGCATTGCACGGCGTGGTTGTATTATCCGATGGAAGTTCGGTAGAAATACGGATCGGAGAGGAAGAGGCGGATCCGGTTTTTTATATCAACGATCTGTTGCCGCATCTATCCCGGGATCAGATGACGCGCCCGGCCTCTTCGGTGATTCCGGGAGAGTCGCTCAACATTCTGGTGGGCGGTCTGCCATATGCCGACGATAAGGTGGAAAACCGGATCAAATTGAATGTTCTGCATATTCTTCATGAGCGTTACGGGATTCGGGAAGAGGACTTTATCAGTGCGGAACTGACCGCGGTCCCCGCGTTCCGGGCGCGGGATATCGGATTTGACCGCGCTTTGATTGGCGCTTACGGTCATGATGACCGTGTTTGTGCCTATCCGGAAATGACCGCTATTTTATCCTGTGAATCGAATCATACAGCTATGTGTATTCTGGCAGATAAGGAAGAGATCGGCAGCGACGGAGTGAGCGGAATGCAGAGTTGTCTTCTGACGGATATGATCGATGCAATATCCCGAGCCCTCGGCGCGGATGCCGCCGTGGTGCGGGCGCATTCCATGTGCCTTTCCGCGGATGTGAATGCCGCGTATGATCCGAATTTTTCGGACGCATTTGAACGCCGGAACAGTGCCATGCTGTCCTGCGGGACCACCATGTCCAAATACACCGGTTCTGGCGGCAAAAGCGGGACCAGCGATGCCTCGGCTGAATTGGTCGGCCGGATCCGGAAGATTTTTGCGGATAATGGCGTCATATGGCAAACATCAGAACTCGGGAAGGTGGACGGCGGCGGCGGCGGTACTGTTGCCAAGTATATCGCCAATATGAACATTGATACGGTGGATATCGGCGTTCCGGTCATCTCCATGCATGCGCCGTATGAAGTGGTCTCCAAGGCCGATCTGTATGCAACGCATGAGGCCTTTGCAGCGTTCCTGCGCTGACGGATGGAAAACGCATGCTCGAAAAAGTCAAAGAAGCAGAACTGCGGCTGGAAGAACTGGACAGAGAATTAAGCGCACCGGAGATCCTGTCGAATCAGGAAAAGCTCCTTTCTTTACTGAAAGAGAGAAAAGAAATAGAACCGATTGTTCAAAAATATAAGGAATATTGTAAGGCAGAATCCGATCTTGCAGAAGCCGATCGCGTGATAAAGGATGCGGAAGGCGATCCGGAGTTGCAACAAATGGCGGAGGAAGAAAGCCGCGCCTGTCGTGCGACATTGGAGCGCTGCCTTGCCGAGCTCCGTCTTCTTCTGATTCCCCACGATGCCAATGACGATAAAAATGTTATTCTGGAGATTCGTGCAGGAGCCGGGGGAGAAGAAGCGGCTCTGTTTGCGGCCGATCTGTATCGGATGTATTATATGTATGCCGTTTCCCGTGGTTGGCAGCTTGAATTGCTGAGTCAGAATCCCACTGAGTTGGGTGGGTTCCGCGAAATTTCCTTTTTGGTCGCGGGTACGGCGGCATATGCCCACCTCAAATACGAGAGTGGGGTACATCGCGTTCAGCGTGTTCCACGCACCGAATCGCAGGGAAGGATACAGACCTCGACGGTCACGGTTGCCGTATTGCCGGAAGCGGAGGAAATCGATATCCGGATTGACCCATCCGATCTGCAGGTAGAAACGCTGAAAAGCAGCGGTGCCGGCGGGCAGCATATCAATAAAACCGAGTCTGCCATACGTATCCTGCACAAACCGAGTGGAATCGTGGTATTTTGTCAGGAAGAACGCAGTCAGTTCAAAAACAGGGACAAAGCGATGCGGATGCTGCGCACCCGCCTGTACGAGCGCGAAACCGAAAAGCAGCAGGGGGAAATTATGCGAACCCGTCGCAGTCAGGTAGGGACTGGGGATCGGAGTGAGAAAATCCGGACGTACAATTATCCGCAGAGCCGTGTCACTGACCATCGGATCGGATTGACATTATATCAGCTTACATCGTTTCTGAACGGTAACATCGGCCCCATGATCGATGCATTGCGGCTGGCAGACCATGAATCGGCATGGAAAGGACAACAGAATTTTGAAAACTGAAATATGTATGGTAAAGGATCCGGAAGCGCCGGAAAGCCGGGAGATTCTGCGAAGGGCTGCAAGGATCCTGAAAAGCGGAGGACTGGTAGTTTTTCCGACGGAGACGGTATACGGACTTGGAGCAGACGCCACCGACAGCGATGCTGCCGGCCGGATTTACGCTGCCAAAGGTCGTCCGGCCGACAATCCGCTGATTGTACATGTGGCCAGTGCAGACGATGTAAGCAGATACGCCGTGGAAACCGAGGAGAGCCGACGTCTGATGCAGGTCTTTTGGCCGGGGCCGCTGACAGTGGTATTGCCGGCCAGAGAAACCATTCCCAGTACGGTCACGGCAGGCCTTCCGACGGTCGCCATCCGTTGTCCGTCCCACCCGGTGGCCAGAGCACTGCTTATGGAAGTGGGGATTCCGATCGCTGCGCCATCGGCCAATCTTTCCGGCTCACCCTCCCCGACCTGTGCAAGGCATGTAGCCGATGATATGATGGGAAGGGTAGATATGATTCTGGACGGAGGGGACTGCGAGATCGGTCTGGAATCCACCATCGTCATGCCAGACAAGGACGGCGGGCTTACCTTACTGCGTCCTGGAGCGGTTACACCGGAAATGCTACGCACCGTCACCCCGAAGCTTCGGATTGCCGAGGCGGTTCTTGGGCAATTGCCGGAAGGCAACGCACCGCTCTCTCCCGGCATGAAATACCGTCATTACGCGCCTTCTTCACCCCTTGTCCTTCTGGATGGAGACTGCCATGCGCGGCAACACTACATAGAAAAACAATCTGGCAATATTGCCATTATCGGATACGAGGAAGATCTGCCGCTACTGCGCCGCAGCCTTACGGAAGAACGGCTTTTCTCGCTTGGGCGGCAGCAGGATCTATCGATGCAAAGTCACCGCCTTTTCACTCTGCTGCGGGATATTGACAAGCAGGGATTTGACAAAATCCTGGCACCATTGCCACCAACCGGAGGAATGGGAATGGCACTTTACAACCGGATGATACGGGCGGCAGCTCATTGTATTGTACATTTGCCGAAAGATTAAATAAAACTGAGGAAAAAAATATGCCAAGAAAAAGCAAGGCAGAACGTCCTGCGCCGGTACAAGCGGCTGCAGATGTCACCCTGCAGCCAATCACAGAAACAATAGAAAAGAACTACATGCCCTATGTAATGAGCGTCATTGTTTCGCGTGCTCTGCCGGATATTGACGGATTTAAGCCCTCCCATCGGAAATTGCTGTATACGATGTACAAGATGGGGCTTCTCACAGGCTCGCGCACCAAAAGCGCCAATGTCGTCGGGCAAACCATGCGTTTGAACCCACATGGCGATGCGGCTATATACGAAACGATGGTTCGTCTGACGCGGGGGTGTGAGGCTCTCCTTCATCCGTTTATTGATTCCAAAGGAAGCTTTGGAAAACAGTACAGCAAGGATATGGCATATGCCGCATCCCGGTACACCGAGGTCAAGCTGGATCCTTTCTGTAATGAACTGTTCAGCGGCATCGACAAAAATGCCGTTGACCTTGTTCCGAATTATGACAATACCACCACAGAACCGGTCTTGCTTCCAACGACCTTTCCCAATATCCTGGTCTCGCCCAATCTCGGTATTGCCGTGGGAATGGCCTGCTCCATCTGCTCGTTCAATCTGGCGGAAGTCTGCGACGGAACCATTGCCCTGCTGAAAAATCCCAAGCTCACTGCCGAAAAAATTCTGGATATCATGAAAGCGCCGGATTTTCCGGGCGGGGGACTGCTTGTCTATGACAGGGAGCAGATGCTCCGTGTATATGAGACAGGGGCCGGGCCCGTACGTTTGCGCGCACGATACCGGTACGATGCGGCGGAAAACTGTATTGACATATTACAGATCCCTTACAGTACAACCATCGAAGACATCATGGACAAAACAACCGAACTGATCAAGAGCGGACGTATCAAGGAAATCTCGGATATCCGGGACGCCATTGATCTGAACGGTTTTAAGCTTACGCTGGAACTTCGGCGCGGCACCGATCCGGATAAGCTGATGGCCAAGCTCTACAAGCTGACGTCGCTCGAGGATAACTTCAGTTGCAATTTCAACATTCTGATCGACGGAACGCCGCATCAACTTGGGGTTGTGCCCATCCTGCAGGAATGGATCCGGTTCCGCCTTGCCTGCCTGAGCCGGGAGTTGACGTTTGAACTCGGAAAGAAAAAAGACAAACTGCATCTGTTGCTGGGACTGGCTACGATTCTCCTGGATATCGATAAGGCTGTCCGGATTGTACGAAGCACGGAAAAGGAGGAGGACGTGGTCCCGAATCTGATGACGGCTTTCTCGCTGGACGAAGTGCAGGCAGAATATATCGCCGAAATCAAATTACGTCACCTGAACCGCGAGTATATTCTGAACCGTGTCAAGGAAATCGAAGATCTGCAGGCCGCGATCGCTTCCTTGGAGGAAACGCTTGGGGATGAAATCCGCTTGAAGGCCATGATCGCCGACCAGCTGCGGGAAGTCAAGAAGAAATACGGAAAACCAAGAAAAACACAACTGATCGGCGTGGAAGATATCATACAGGTTGCCAAGGAGGATCTGATTGAAAATTACGATGTGCGTCTTATTCTTACGCATGACGGGTATCTGAAAAAACATTCTGTGCAGACTTTGCGTGGGAACGAGGAGCAGAATCTCAAAGAAGGGGATTATATATTGTCGGCAGAGGAAACCGATAACCGCGGTGAACTCTCGGTCTTTACCAACCAGGCCCGTGTTTTCAGAATCAAAGTATCGGAGCTCGAGCCCATCAAGCCGTCGGCCCTGGGCGAATATCTGCCAGCAAAATTCAATATGAACGAAGGCGAACGCCCGGTATTGGCGAAGGTGCTTGGGAACTATCCGAAAAAGCACCGTCTTGTGCTTATATTTGAAAACGGCAAAGGCGTCCGGATTCCGATTGACAGCTATCAGACAGATCGTAAGCGTCTGACGTCGGCCTTTTCCACTGCGTCGCCGGTTGTGGCAGCCTTTTATGAGAGCGGGGAGCCGTTTGATATTTTGCTGCTGAACAATGTAAACAAAGCAGTTCTGCTGTCTACGTCCCTGATTCCGAGCATGACGACCAAAACAGCTTCCGGAGTGACACTTTTCGACACAAAAAAAGGAAGAAATCCCATTGTATACGCAACACGCGACATTGAAGGGCGTTATCAGACGCCGGAGCGCTACCGTAAGAAAAAAATTCCGGCTACAGGTGTGCTTTTGGCGGAAAAGGACATTACAGTACAGCAAATCCGATTTGAATGATTTTTTTGAAAAGATGCGTTCTGTGGAAAAAACAAGCGCGCCTGCCTTTCATTGGCAGGCGCGCTTGTTGTATTTTGCGGCAAGGTCAGGAAAAAATAAGAGCACATCCAAAAAAGGAGAAGAGTATGAAAAAAATATTGGCATTTTTCCTGCTGTGTCTTTTGTTTATTCCGCTCGCCGGCTGTGGGGGAGACGATAAAAATACCCTGTATTTTTTGAATTTCAAGCCCGAAGTGGCTTCGGTATATACGGAAATTGCAAAAAAATACAAAGAGGAAACCGGAGTAACTCTCCGTGTTGTAACGGCAGCATCCGGTACGTACGAGCAGACTTTGAAGTCGGAGATCAGCAAATCGGATGCGCCGGTCCTGTTTCAGTTGAATGGTGTAATCGGGTATTCAGCATGGAAGGATTACTGTGCAGATCTGTCAGACACGGAGATTTATCAGCATTTGTCCGATCCGTCGCTTGCCATTCGTTCCGGAGAAGGGGTGTACGGAATCCCGGCCGTAGTGGAAGGATATGGAATCCTGTACAACAAAGCCATAACGGATCGTTATTTTGCATTGCAGAACCGATCGACATCGTTTTCTTCCATGGACGAGATCAACAGCTTTGAAAAGTTATCCGCTTTGGTCAAGGATATGACTGCGCATAAAAGTGATTTGGGAATCAAAGGTGTCTTTGCGGCAACTTCCCTGAAATCCGGCGAGGATTGGCGGTGGCACACGCATCTTGCCAATCTTCCTGTGTATTATGAATTTGAGGAGAAAAATATTGACATTACTACGGATGACCTGAGTGAAATTGCGTTCTCTCATAACCGGGAATTCAAACAGATTTTTGACCTGTATCTGAACAATTCTACGACAGAACCGCGATTGTTGGGAAGCAAGCAGGTAGCAGATTCCATGGCGGAGTTCGCCCTGGAACAGTGCGCCATGGTGCAGAATGGGAATTGGGCATGGAGTCAGATTGCAGACGTTACGGGGAACAAAGTCAAAGCAGAGAATATCCGGTTTTTGCCGTTGTATATTGGTGAGGATGGGGAAGAGAAGCAGGGGCTTTGCATCGGAACCGAAAATTATTTTGCCATCAACCGGAAAGCCAGCGCAGAAAAGCAAAAACTGGCGGCGGACTTCCTCAATTGGTTATACACCAGCGCAAGCGGTAAGGATTTTGTCACCAACAAGTTGAATTTCATTGCGCCATACGACACCTTTGCTGAGGGCGAAACACCTTCGGATCCGCTTGGAAAGCAGGTGTATGAATGGATGAACAAGGAAGACGTCTATACTGTGCCGTGGACCTTCTCCATTTTCCCGAGCCAGAGCTTCAAGGACGATTTCGGCGCGGCCCTTTTACAGTATGCACAGGGAACCCGTACCTGGGAAGACGTAGTCCGTACGGTTATTACACGCTGGAAGGAAGAGTCAACCTGATGCAAAGAAACGTAAGGAAGTATGTCTGGCTGTTCCTGCTTCCTACCCTGATCGCTTTTCTGATCTCCTTTCTGATTCCATTTCTTGCCGGCATTTATCTGTCTTTTACCGAATTTACTACAGTTACCGACGCGACATGGGTAGGATTGCAGAACTATGTCCGTGCCTTCACAGAGGATCGGGATTTTCTGAATGCCTTCTGGTTCACTCTGAAATTTACCATTGTTTCGGTTCTTTCTGTAAATCTGCTTGCATTTATTCTTGCCTTTTTGCTGACAAAAGGATTGCGCGGCACCAATTTTTTCCGAACGGTATTTTTTGTTCCGAATCTGATCGGAGGTATTGTTCTGGGCTATATCTGGCAGCTGATTATTAACGGAATCCTTTCGGGTATGGGAGTGGACCTGACCTATTCTGCCACGTATGGATTCTGGGGATTGGTCGTTCTGATGAACTGGCAGATGATCGGATATATGATGATCATTTATGTAGCGGGATTGCAGAACATTCCGACAGAAATGCAGGAAGTGGCGGCGATAGATGGTGCAGGAGGATTGCAGACGCTGCGACATGTGACATTACCGCTTCTTATGCCTTCCATTACAATCTGTACTTTTCTGACCCTGACAAATTCCTTTAAGATGTTTGACCAGAACCTTGCGCTGACTGCGGGCGCTCCCGGTAAAGAGACCCAGATGCTGGCGCTGGATATTTATAATACGTTCTATGGCAGCATTGGTCAGGAGGGTGTCGGACAGGCTAAAGCGGTCATTTTCTTTCTTCTCGTTGCCGCATTTGCTCTGATTCAGCTGCGTGTTACCAAAAGCAGGGAGGCAGATTTATGATTGTCGCGCATAAAAAAAGATGGGGCATTCTGCTTACGCTGCTGCTGTCCATCCTGACTGTTGTATTTATAGCCCCGGTTTTCATTGTTCTGATGAATTCCTTCAAGGGTCAGTTTTTTATCACAGATGCTCCATTCGCATTCCCGGATGCACAAACCTTTGTCGGGCTCCAGAACTATGTAAATGGCGTGCAGAAAATCGGATTTTTCAGTGCCTTCGGATATTCACTTTTCATTACCGTAGGATCGGTCGCGGTGATTCTGCTGTGTACCTCTATGACGGCATGGTATATTACACGGCACAAAACCCACATTACCCGGCTCCTCTATTATATATTCGTATTCAGTATGATTGTGCCGTTTCAGATGGTGATGTTCACTATGTCCAAAATGGCGAATCTTCTTGGACTGGAAAATCCTTTTGGCATTATCCTGATTTATCTGGGTTTTGGCGCGGGGCTTTCGGTATTCCTGTACTGCGGTTTTGTCAAGAGCATTCCGCTTTCCATTGAGGAGGCGGCCGATATCGATGGCTGCAATCCTCTGCAAAAGTTCTTTCTGATTGTGTTTCCGATTCTTCGGCCGATCACGCTGACTGTTGCCATTCTCAATGCCATGTGGATATGGAACGACTATCTGCTTCCGTCGCTGGTCATAGGTTCGCGTTACAGAACGATCCCCGTAGCAGTACAATATCTGCAAGGTGGATACGGATCTCGCGATATGGGTGCACTGATGGCAATGCTTGTACTTGCCATTATTCCCATTATCCTGTTTTATGCATTTTTACAGAAGCATATTATACGCGGCGTTATTGCCGGAGCAATAAAAGAATAATAAAAGAGGAGGCTTTTGTCGAAACGGCCCTGTGCCATCGGCAAAAACCTCACTTTTTTGATTGTCCATGCGTCATAAATTGAGCAGCAGCGAAACGAGTGGCATGGTAACGATAGACAGCAACGTAGAGCATGCAACCAGCTTGCCGGCGTAGACGGCATCACAATCGTATTTTTCGGCAAACATGGACGTGGCGGTGGCGGATGGTGTGGAGGCGGTGATCAGGATGACCGTAGTGACTGTGATCCCGATGGGCAGTCCCGCCAGCGTGAGCAAGCGAAGAATCACATACATGCAGGCAGGAAGCAAAAGCAGTCGAAGTGTCAGAAAGACATACAGATGCCGGTCACGGAACATACCTTTGAAATCCATCTCTGCAAGCCGTAATCCTATAATCGTCATGGAAAGAGGGGCTACGAGATCTTTCAGCATGGAAAGTCCCTCCATGAAAAGCGAGGGAATATAGGTTTCAACCGGTAGAAAAAAGCAGAGGAGTCCTACCGCAGAAGAAAGTGTAACGGGATGGGTCAGCACCTTCCGAAAAGACGCCTGTGTTTTATCCCCGGTACAGATGACAACGCCAAGCGACCACATAAACAAATTGAAGGTAATATTATAAATGGAAGCATAAATTGCAGCTTCTTCATTCAGAACCGCCGTGATGAGCGGGATGCCCATAAATGCTGCATTGGAAAAAATCGTTGCAAACAGGAGCATTTGTTTTTTTCCGTCGGGAGCGCGGCGAAATGCGCGAAACGCAATAGCGGAAAAGAGAAGATGAGACAGGAACGAAAACAAAAGAACCCAGCAAGCGTTGATCATAATTTCCGGATCATACGGTCGAATGTATGCGGATACAATCAAAGCCGGTTGTGCGATATAGAGGACAAGATTGGAAAGCGCCTTCCCAAATCCTTCTGTAGATAAACGGCACCGCACCATCAGAATGCCAGGAATCATCATAAGAAACAGGAGCGCTA
>CALWTT010000117.1 GCA_944384545.1 uncultured Clostridia bacterium
ACCGGTTTTTTTAATTTTATGTTCTTCTGTGAAAGGATCCGCGCGGCAGGATTGCCGGTGCGGTACCCTGGAAGTCAGGCACGGATCTCCTGCAAAAATTCCCGGATTCGCCGCAAGGCCTCGTGAATATGATCGGTAGAATAGCAGTAGGAGGCACGGACAAAGCCCTCGCCACCACGGCCGAACGCGGTCCCCGGGACAATGGCCACATGCTTGGCCTCCAGCAGCTTCTCGCAGAAGACGTCGCTGGTCATTCCGCTGGACCGGATGCAGGGGAATGCATAGAACGCCCCCCTGGGTTCGCGGCAGGTCAGCCCGATATCGTTGAATCCCTTGACGATGATGCGGCGGCGGACATCGTATTCCTCGACCATCGCCGCAACCTCCTCGTCGCAATGCCGGAGCGCTTCGACCGCGGCGAACTGCGAGGTGGTGGGCGCACACATGATAGCGTACTGATGCAGCTTGGTGATCTGTTGCAGGATCGGCCGGGGTCCGCAGGCGTAGCCAAGGCGCCAGCCGGTCATGGAGTAGGTCTTGGAAAAACCGTTGATGACCAGTGTGCGTTCGCGCATGCCGGGAATGGCGGCGGGGGAAACATGACGTTCGCTTCCGTAGGTCAGCTCGGCGTAAATTTCATCGGAGATCACGAGAATATCGGTGCCGCGCAGAACCTCGGCCAGCGCCTCCAGATCACGGCGCTGCAGAATGGCTCCTGTCGGATTGCAGGGGTAGGGAAGGACAAGCGCCTTGGTCTTGTCGGAAATCAGGGCGCGCAGCTCTTCGGGGGTGATTTTGAAATCGTTTTCCGCCCGGGTTTCGAGAATCACGGGCGTAGCGCCGGCCATTCTGGCGATGGGCTCGTAGCAGACAAAGCTGGGTTGGGGAACGATGACTTCGTCGCCCGGATTGACAATGGCGCGGATGGCGACGTCAATTGCCTCGCTCCCTCCGACCGTGACCAGGATCTCGGAGGCGGGATCGTAGGAAAGCTCGTATTTGCGGAGCATGTAGGCAGCGATCTCCTCGCGCAGGTCCTGCAGCCCGCGGTTGGCAGTATAGCGCGTGCGCCCGGATTCCAGTGTGCGGATTGCCTCGCGCCGCACGCGCCAGGGCGTGAGGAAATCCGGCTCCCCGACGCCGAGGGAAATGACATCCTCCATGGTATTGGCAACATCGAAGAACTTGCGGATGCCGGAGGGCTTGACGTCGATGAGGGCGCGGTTGAGAAGCTTGTCATAGTTCAGCATAGTGAGATGGTCCCTCTTTCATCGGGTTCTTTATTGCCGAGCTGTACATCCAGCTCTTTGTAGCGGCGCAGCACGAAATGCGTGGCGGTAGCGGTGACGGATTCAATGGTGGAGAGCTCTTTGGCAACGAACATGGCCACCTCCTGGAAGGTGTGGCCCTTGACAATGACACTGAGATCGTAGGTGCCGGACATAAGGTAGACCGACTCCACTTCGGGATAGCGCGCGATGCGTTCAGCAACCTCCTCAAAGCCACAGCCGGGTTTGGGAGTAACCTTGAGCTCGATCATGGCGGATACATAAACCGACCCGGGGCCGCCAAGCTTATCCCAGTCGATGACGGCCTTATACCCGCGGATCAGGCCCTCTTTTTCCATTTCGCGGATACAGCGTTCGACCTCGTCCTCGGAGAGGCCGGTAGCGGTGGCAAGATCCGGAAGCGACATACGTGCATTGCGGCTGAGAAGCTTCAGAATGGTGTCTTTCATGAGAAACAAACCTCCAAAACAGAAAATGTAAGAAAAAAGCCCCGAACGTCCGGAAAAGACGTTCAGGGCGGGGAAGACCCCGCGGTACCACCTGAATTCGGGCAGAGCGCCCGCACCTCACCGGTCGGAGCAGAAAACCGACCGCCGCTCTGTAACGGGAGCACCCGGCACGGACCTACCTGTCGGTCCGGCAGCTCAGAGACCGCTTCATACGGTGCCGTTGCAGACTCGCATCTACCGTCTGCTCTCTGGAAACGGGAGCCCGTATTACTCTTTCTCGTCATAGCCGATGCGTGGCGTTGCAGAACGAACGCCTGATACTAGTATCATAGCATTTCAGGAGAGATTTGTCAAGACCCAGCGTAAGATTTCCGGAGCGGGAGTGGCAGAGGCAGCAAAACTGCGTAGCAAATGCCGCAGATGATTGATTTTTCTGCAAAAATGTGGTATACTGAATTGAATATGCCAAAAGGAGGACAGCCATGGTCAGGATAACGCAGGTGCATCGCCGTTCCAGAGCGGCACGTGCCGGGATCCGTGCAGGGGATAGCCTCGTGTCGGTGAACGGGCATGCGATCGGGGACGTGCTGGACTATCGGTTTTATCTCGCGGACGAGCGGGTGGAGCTGTCCCTGGTGCGTGGAGAAACACCGTACACCGTGTGTCTTGAAAAAGCCGAATATGACGATATTGGTCTGGAATTTGCGACACCGCTTATGGATCGCAAGCAGCATTGTCAGAACAAGTGCGTTTTCTGCTTTATCGATCAGATGCCGCCGGGTATGCGTGAAACGCTGTATTTCAAGGACGATGATGCGCGTCTTTCGTTTCTGCACGGCAATTATATCACGATGACCAATCTTTCCGGGAAAGATCTGGAACGGATTCTGCAAATGCATATATCGCCGATCAATGTATCGGTGCACACGACGAATCCGGAGCTGCGTATCCGGATGATGAAGAACCCGAAGGCGGGATCGTCCCTGGAATATCTGGGGCGGATGGCGGCGGCGGGAATGGAACTGCATTGCCAGATCGTTCTTTGCCGTGGCCTGAACGACGGAGAGGAGCTTGTGCGGACGATGCGGGATCTTGCGGCGTTGTATCCGTCGGTGACATCGGTGTCGGTGGTGCCGGCGGGCCTGACACGTTACCGGGACGGCCTGTACCCGCTGACCCCGTTTACCCCGGAGGAATGCGCCGATGTGAGCCGGTGTGTGGAGTCCTGTGCAAATCACTGTTTTGCAACACTCGGGTCGCATATTTTTTACTGCGCGGATGAATTTTATCTGGCGTGTGGACGTGCCTTGCCGGAGGAAGCATACTATGAGGGATATCCGCAGCTGGAAAACGGTGTGGGAATGATTACGTCGTTGCGTACCGAATTTGCTGCATGCCTTTCGGAACTTGCGCCGCGGCGGAAGAAAGAACGGCACATATCCGTGGCGACGGGTGTGGCTGCCTATCCGATGCTCTGTGAGGTCGCCGGGCGTATGGAAGCGGCATTCCCGCATTTGCATGTGCAGGTGTATGAGATCCGGAACCGCTTTTTCGGGGAAAAGATCACGGTAGCGGGATTGCTGACAGGCGGGGATATTCTGGAGCAACTGCGTGGCCGGGATCTCGGGAGCGAGCTTTTGCTTCCCGCGGCGGTGCTGCGCGCAGAAGGAGACCTGTTCCTGGATGATCGCACACCGCGCTGGCTGTCGCACGAGCTGGGGGTACGTCTGCGTTTTGTAGAGAACGACGGAAGGGCATTGGCATCGGCCATGCTGGGCATATAAATACCGACTGGGAAGAAACAGAAAAAGGAGAGAGACGGATGGGAAAACCGGTTTTTGCCATCGTGGGGCGCCCGAATGTGGGAAAAAGCACACTGTTCAATAAAATCATCGGGGAGCGCCGTTCGATCGTGGAGGATACACCGGGAGTCACGCGGGATCGCATATACGGCGAAGGAGAATGGAACGGTCGCCGCTTTGTTCTGATCGATACCGGCGGAATCGAGCCGAAAAGCGGTGATCCGATCCTGTCGCAGATGCGGATGCAGGCGCAGATCGCGATGGACACGGCAGACGCCATTGTCTTTGTCTGCGACATACGGGATGGCCTTCTGGCGGATGACCGTGAGATCGCGCTCCAGTTGAAGAAGAGCGGGAAGCCGGTGATCGTATGTGTGAATAAAAGCGACAGCATCGGAATGCCACCCCCCGCATTTTACGAGTTTTACGAGCTTGGCTTTGCGAACGAGCCGATCGCGTTGTCGGCTCTGCACGGAACCGGAAGCGGGGATCTGCTGGATGCGTTGCTGGCCTCAGTGCCTGCGGAGGATCTGCCGGAGGAGGAGGAGGCGCGGATCCGGGTCGCGGTGATCGGGAAACCGAATGCGGGCAAATCCTCGCTGATCAACCGTATTGTAGGAAGCGAGCGTCTGATTGTATCCGATCGTCCCGGCACCACACGGGATGCGGTGGATACCGAGGTGGAGAACCGGTACGGACGGTTCAGTTTTATCGATACGGCGGGGATCCGGCGCAAGAGCCGTGTGGAGGACCGGATCGAGAAATATTCGGTACTGCGAACGCATATGGCGGTGGAACGTGCGGATGTGTGTCTGATGATGATAGATGCAACCGAAGGCATCACGGAACAGGACGAGCATATTGCAGGCATTGCCCATGAGGCGGGGAAAGCCTGCATTGTGGTGGTAAACAAGTGGGATCTGATTGAGAAGGACAACAGCACTGTGAACCGTTTCAACCGGGAGATCGGGACGGCACTTGCGTATATGAGTTACGCACCGATTCTGTATATTTCGGCCCGCACGGGTCAGCGTGTGGAGAACCTGTACGAACAGATCTGCTATGTATACGACCAGTCGCGGATGCGTGTCAGCACGGGGATGCTCAACGATCTGCTGTCGGATGCGACAGCGCGCCACGAGCCGCCCTCGGACAAGGGGCGCCGCCTGAAAATCTACTATATGACACAGGCATCGGTAGCACCGCCCACCTTTGTGGTGTTCTGTAACAGCGAGGAACTGTTCCACTATTCCTACCGCCGCTATCTTGAGAACTGTATACGCGAGACATTCGGCTTCCGCGGAACGCCGATCCGTATGGTGATACGGGAGCGCGGCGAGGCGGGAGAGAAATGAGGGAAAAGAATTGTTTATTGATCGAGTGACGATATCCGTCCGGGCGGGAAAGGGCGGCAACGGTGCCGTATCCTTCCGGCGGGAAAAATACGTGGCGGCAGGTGGACCGGATGGCGGGGACGGTGGCCGTGGCGGGAATATTGTATTCCGCGTGGATGAAGGGAGCAACACGCTGCTTTACTTCCGTTACAAGCGCAAATTTCAGGCGGAGAACGGCGAGGATGGAAAGAGCGGGAAGATGCACGGCCGGAACGGTGCGGATACGGTGATCCCGGTCCCGCCCGGTACTCTGTTGCGCGACAGTGCGAGCGGACGGATCCTGCACGATATGTCCGAAAGCGGGGAATATATTGCCTGCCGCGGCGGGCGTGGCGGCTGGGGGAACCGGCATTTTGCGACACCGACGCGTCAGATCCCGCGGTTTGCAAAGGCGGGAAGCGCAGGGGAGGAGCGGGAACTTCTTCTGGAACTGAAAATGATCGCGGATGTGGGGCTGATTGGTTTTCCGAGCGTAGGAAAGTCCTCGATTCTGGCACGCATCTCGGCGGCACGCCCCAAGATCGCGGACTATCATTTCACGACATTGTCTCCGAATCTGGGCGTAGTATCGGTCCATGAGGGAAAGGGCTTTGTGGCGGCGGATATTCCCGGCCTGATCGAGGGTGCGTCGGAGGGGCTGGGATTGGGTCACGAATTTCTGCGTCATGTGGACCGCTGCCGCCTGCTGCTGCATGTGGT
>CALWTT010000118.1 GCA_944384545.1 uncultured Clostridia bacterium
AAAGTATGTTCCGCCAGGTACGCGCCCCGGCGGAACATAGTTTTAAAGTTAATTTGCTCCCAACGGTGAAGAAATAAGAATATTTTTTGATGCGCTGTACTGCCCCGGAAAACACCATACCGTTTCCCAGCGGGAAACGGGCCATCGAATCCCTCATCCCTGTCCCGATGCCAACCACATTCGTGGTTGGTCTTTTCTGCGTTGTACGGAAGAGATTCGAACCCATGTAACTGCAGCCCTCCGGTGGAGGGCTGCTTTTCCGGGGCTCGACCCGGAAAACACCATACCGTTTCCCGGTGGGAAACGGATGATTGAATCCCTCATCCTCCCCTGGATGCCGACCACATTTCATAAAAAACTGAAAGCACATAACACATGAGATGGCAAAAAGGGAAATAGCACTTTTTGAAGATTTTTCGGTTTTTCAGTCAGCTTTGCTAATTTTTTGATATTGGCCATTTCCTAAAAAAAGTATTATGCCACGGTTGCGCAACTGCTGCAGCTGCTGCCTAATTTTGGCGCGGATATTGTGGTTATCTGGGTGCTTCAGAATCAATTCCTCTTCAAATGCGTAAACCATGTCTATGGTAAAAAAAGTTGAGTTTATTGCATTAACACAGTGCAGAATATCCATAAGCCAACCACGAGCTTCCATATTCTGAGTTTTGACTTTCTGCGACCACTTGACCTGGCTGAGGACATGCTCTTTGTCAAGAGCAACCCCGTTTTTAACGATAGCAATTCTACCTTGAGCGGGTATTTTATCCAACAGAATATTACACCCAATCCAACCGGCTCTTTTTGCAGTTTCCGCCAGTGGCTTTCTTTTTTCCACTATTTCAGGTACAAAGAAATATTTTGGGACGAAAAACATGTCTTCTACCCTCATTTTCTCCAGAGAATAACTCATTAGAAAAAAATCGGGATTATCATTACTGCTGATTCTTTGAATGAATGTACCATATGCTCCATCTGCGATTTTATTCCCAAACGCTCCATTTTTGCTTTTTTGCTCAAATTGATTGTTGCAATGTGGACAATAAAAGTCTGCAACTGCTTGGTTGTTAGGAAATTTTGAGATAGTCGGCCACCCACACACGGGGCAGTACATATGTGTTCCAGTCCAATTCTCTGTCAAGATACGGGCAATCTGTGATTTACTATGGTACCCATTGGCTAGTTGTACGTTAAAAGATGTTTCCATATCATTTTCCTTCTCTGTTATAGGGCATCTTTCTTCAAAATAGTATATATTGTATTGTATCGATATCGTGTGAATTTCTTTCGAAAAATCAAGGAGACTGTAAACATTATATCATACTTTTTAAAATTCTTCATAAGATTTTTAGTCCGGACAGAAGAATGGACAAACCGCCCGTTCCATGGTACAATGGCCGGGAAATGGGAAGAAAGGATGGGGCTGGGATGACGGTAACTTACATCGGCCACAGCGGATTTCTGGTGGAGACCGGGAGCTGCTATTATCTGTTCGACTATTTCCAGGGGCAGCTGCCGCCGCTGAACCGGGACAAGCCGGTGATTGTCCTGTCCAGCCACAGCCACCACGACCACTATAACCCGGCGGTGTTTTCCATGCTGGGCCGCCAGGGCGTGGGGCAGATTTTTCCCGTGCTTTCCTCGGACATCCCGCCCAGAGACCGGCCGGAGCATCTCCGGTGCCGGGTGGTATCTCCCGGAGAAACCTGCATTCTGCCCCAGGGCCAGACCCTGAAAGCCTACCGCTCCACAGATCTGGGGGTGGCGTTCTGCATCCGGGATGGTGAGGAATGGATTTACCACGCCGGAGATTTGAACGACTGGGTCTGGCAGGGAGAGCCAGAGGCGGACAACCGCCGGATGACCCTGGATTACCGTCGGGAGATTGACCGGCTGGCCCAGGATCTGGCCGGGCAGACGCTGACGGCGGCCTTTGTGGTGCTGGACCCCCGGCAGGAAGAGGACTACGCCCGGGGGCTCCGGTATTTTCTGGACCGGGTGCCGGCGGAGCGGGTGTACCCCATGCACTTCTGGGAGCAGCCCCAGGTGGTGCGCCGTTTTCTGGAAGAATATCCCCAGTATGCCCGCCGGATTGTCCCGCCGGACAGCTGGAACATTGTGAGGTAACGCTATGAAATTTGAAATGATTCACGAAAACTACAACGTTTCCAACCTGGAAAAATCCCTGGCCTTCTATGAAAAGGCTCTGGGACTGACGGAGAAGCGCCGCATGAGCGGCGACGGCTTCATCATTGTCTATGTGGGCAATGAGGAGAACTCTTTTGAGTTGGAGCTGACCTGGCTGGAAGACCATCCTCAGCCCTACGATCTGGGAGAGTGCGAATTCCATCTGGCTTTCCGTACCCCGGACTTTGAGGCCGCCCACCGGCTCCATCAGGAAATGGACTGCATCTGTTTTGAAAATCCTGCCATGGGGATTTACTTCATCACCGATCCCGACGGCTACTGGCTGGAAATTGTGCCGGTCAGATAATCCTGATCCCCTGCCCCGGCGGTCCGCAGCGCGGACTGC